>DAOUEH010000081.1:0-4606 GCA_034430635.1 Dehalococcoidales bacterium
CCGTCAATATCATGTCCTCGCCGGGGGCGGGCAAGACCAGCCTCATCATGAGCACCATCGCCAACCTCAAGGACAAGCTCCGTATCGGCGTCATCGAGGGGGACGTGGCCTCCAGCGTCGATGCCGAGAAAATCAACGCTCTGGGTATCCCCGTCATCCAGATAAATACCGCCGGCGGCTGCCACCTCGACGCCAACATGGTCGAGTACGCCCTCAACGGCCTGCCGCTGGAGGCAATCGACCTGCTCTTCATCGAGAACGTCGGCAACCTCATCTGCCCCAACGCCTTCGTCTTGGGCGAAGACCGGCGCGTCATGATTGCCTCCACCCCCGAGGGCGACGACAAGCCCCTGAAATACCCCGCCATGTTCGCCGATAGCGATTGCGTCCTGCTCAATAAAATTGACCTTATGCCGCACCTGGATTTCGATAACGACGCCTTCCGCCGGACCGTCACCGGCCTCAACCCGGACGTGATTATCTTCCCCGTCTCCTGCCAGACCGGCACGGGGCTGGCCGACTGGTACGCCTGGCTTACCGCCGCCGTCAGGGGCAAGCGGGGTAAGTAATATCATGGCAAGGACACCGGTTCTCAGCCTGGCCCGCCTCAGCGTCAGAGGCGTGGTGCAGGGCGTCGGCTTCCGCCCCTTCGTCTACCAGCTGGCCGCCCGCCACGGCCTCACGGGCTGGGTCCTGAATTCCTCCGGGGCCGTCCGCATCGAGGTAGAGGGTGAGTCTGCCGCCATCGAGCGCTTCCGCCATGACCTGGAACATGATGCCCCGTCCGTGGCGCACATCGAGGATATTACCGTCGCAGCCGGTAAGCCTGCCGGCTATGACAGGTTCGAGATACGCCAGAGCGTCCCCGAGGCGGGTGAATACCAGCTCGTCTCGCCGGACATCGCCACCTGCCCCGACTGCCTGCGGGAAATCCTCGACCCCGCCGACCGCCGCTACCGCTACCCCTTCACCAACTGCACCAACTGCGGCCCGCGCTTCACCATCATCGCCGATATACCCTACGACCGCCCCAACACCACCATGCGTGTCTTCGAGATGTGCCCGGCCTGCCGGCAAGAGTACGACGACCCCGCCGACCGCCGCTTCCACGCCCAGCCCAACGCCTGCCCGGTCTGCGGGCCCAGCCTCGGACTCGTTGATGCCAGGGGGAACCCGGTAGCCTGTGACGATATTATTGCCGAGACCGCGGCGCGGCTCAAGGACGGTAGAATCGTGGCTATCAAGGGGCTGGGGGGCTACCTGCTGGCCTGCGACGCCACCAGCAATCAGGCCGTTAGCCGCCTGCGGGGGCGCAAGCACCGCCCCGCCAAGCCTCTGGCGGTGATGCTGACCACGCTGGACGAGATAAAAAGGCACTGCGAGGTGAGCGAGGCGGAGGCCAATCTCCTGAGCTCCCCCGGCAGCCCCATCGTCCTGCTGCGCTGGAAAGCGGAGTCCTCGGTGGCGAAGAGCGTGGCGCCCGGCCTGAAATACCTTGGCGTGATGCTCCCCTATACCCCCCTCCACCACCTCCTCATGAGGGAGGCGGGCCGCCCGCTGGTGATGACCTCCGGCAACCTCAGCGAGGAGCCCATCGCCCGCGATAACGACGAGGCGGTAACGAGACTGGGCGGCATCGCCGACTACTTCCTGCGCCACAACCGCGATATCTACGCCCGCTACGACGACAGCGTCATGATTGTCGAGAGCGGCGCCCCCCGCTTTACCCGGCGCGCCCGCGGCTACGCCCCCCATCCCGTCCGCCTGAATTTTCGAAGCAAGCCGATACTGGGCGTGGGCGCCGAGGAGAAGAACACCTTCTGCCTGACGCGGGACAACTTCGCCTTCGTGTCCCAGCATATCGGCGACATGGAGAACCTGGAGACGCTGAAGCATTTTACAGATACGATTGAACTCTATAAAAAGCTCTTCCGCATCGAGCCGGAGGTTATCGCCTGCGACATGCACCCGGAGTACCTGCCGACCAAGTACGCCGGGGAGCTGGCCGCCGCGAACGCCAAGCTGAAACTGGTGGCCGTGCAGCACCACCACGCCCACATCGCCTCCTGCCTGGCCGATAACGGCGTGAGCGGCCCGGTCATCGGGGTGAGCCTGGACGGCACCGGCTACGGCCCGGACGGGCGTATCTGGGGCGGCGAGTTTTTAATGGCCGATTACGTACAATATACCCGCGCCGCCCACCTGGAGTACCTGCCGCTCCCCGGCGGGGCGCAGGCCATCAAAAAGCCCTACCGTACCGCCCTCGGCTATCTCCTTGCCCTGGGGATGGCGGAGGGCCTAGAACATAGTTCTATAACTAAGGTCTATGCTGAGGAGCTGGATATTATCAGGGCGCAGGTAGAGAGGGGGTTGAATACCCCGCTGACCTCCTCGATGGGGCGGCTCTTCGACGCCGTGGCCGCCCTCACCGGCATCCGGGAGGTCATCGAGTACGAGGCCCAGGCGGCCATCGAGCTGGAGATGCGGGCCTGCGACGCCCCCGGCGAGACCGGCGCCTACCCGTTCGCGGTCGGGGAGGAAGATGATGTGAGTATCATCAAAGTGCGTGACCTGCTCGCCGCCGTGATTAGCGACATTAAAAATAAAACACCTCAAGCCGTCGTCGCCGCCCGCTTTCATCACACCATCGCGGAGATGATTACGGAAGTATGTAAGAAAATATCGTCGCAGACCGGCCTGAAGGCGGTGGCCCTCAGCGGCGGGGTCTTCCAGAACCGCCTGCTTTCAGGTGAGGCCGCCCGCCGGCTTGAGTCCGCCGGTTTGACGGTATATACTCACCGGCAGGTGCCCCCAAACGACGGCGGCATCTCGCTGGGGCAGGTGGTGATAGCCAATTTTATTACCGATAGCATAGCCAATTCCGGGTTAAGAGCGAAAAAGGATAGGTAGGTACAAGCCGCTCATGGTGAGCCTGTCGAACCATGGCGGCAATAAATAAAATGAGCTTTTGGGTCTATATTCTTGAGTGTTCTGATGGCAGTTATTATACCGGGCACACGGATAATCTGGAAAAACGTCTGGCAGAACATAAGCAAGGTACACTAAAGTGTTATACTTCAAGCCGCCTGCCCGTGAGACTGGTGTTTTGCAGTGAATTCCTAACTAGAGATGACGCTTTCTCTAGAGAAAGGCAAATTAAAGGCTGGTCACGCCAGAAGAAGCAGGCATTAATCAAAGGGGATTGGGACAAACTAATCGCGCTATCGAGAGGGAAAAGGCCTCACCCTTCGACAAGCTCAGGGTGAGCGTAATGAAACTGCCGGTTCTGTAAAGGAGTGAGAACATGAAGAAAAAGAAGCTCGGCGCCCAGCCGATAATCTGGCCCCACCCCACCGTCCTGGTCGGGGCGCACGTGGACGGCCAGCCGGATTTCGCCGCCGTGGCCTGGACGGGCGTGGCCGCCGGGAACCCCCCGGCCGTCACCATCGGCCTGCAGCCCCACCGCTACAGCCTCAAGGGCATCTACCAGAACCGCACCTTCTCCGTCAACATCCCCTCGGTAGACCTGGTGCGCGAAACGGACTACTGCGGGCTGGTCTCCGGCGCCGATACCGACAAGGTAAAAGACTGCAAGTTCAAGGTCTTTTACGGCGCGACCCCGACCGCCCCGCTCATCGAGCAGTGCCCCGTCAACCTGGAATGCGAGGTGCTGCATATCCTCAACCTGGGCAGCCACCACCTCGTCGTCGGCAGGGTCGTCGAGGTGCATTTCTCCGAGGACTGCCTCAGCGACGGCAAGCCGGATATCGATAAAGTCCGGCCGTTCGCCTTCGTCCCCGGCAAGTACCATCGTATCGGCGAGGCCTTCGCCGACGCCTTCAAGGTCGGCCGGGAGATTAAGCCGAAGAAGGCTGTAAAATAATAGAGCGTCAAGCCGCTCATGGTGAGCCTGTCGAATCATAGCGGCATGCACTCACCCTTCGACAACCTCAGGATGAGCGTATTAGAGAGGTAAAGAATTATGTGTCTTGCCGTACCGGCTCTCATCAAGCAGATTGACGGCCAGCAGGCCGAGGTGGATATCGACGGCGTCAGCCGCGAGGTGAGCCTGCAGCTCACTCCGGAGGCGAAAGTCGGCGACTATGTGCTGCTGCACACCGGCTACGCCATCTCTATCATCGACGCCGCCGAGGCCGCGGAAACTTTGAAATTGTTGAAAGAACTGGGAGAAGCCTCATGATAGTGCTGGCAGGATGTTCTGGTAAGAAAACACGTGATTATTCTGGCATATCTATTCCCACCCGCGCCGCCCTCGCGTCAGCCGCGGCTTATCCCGGAAATTCCCATTCTAAAGGGGTGTTTGAGGGGCGTTAGCCCCTCTTTCAAACACTCCCCCTCTCCTTCCCCCTGCCTCGTAAGGAGAGGGGGATACAGGGGGAGAGGTCTACAGATAGTGAGGCAAGAATTTGAAATTCTCTAAGGAGTTCCGCGACCCGGAGCTGGGCAAGAGGCTCCTGGAGCGGATTCACCGCCGCTCCCGCAAGCCCGCCCGCCTCATGGAGTTCTGCGGCGGCCACACCGTGGCCATTTTCAAACACGGTATCCGCCAGCTCCTGCCGGACAATATAAAAATGCTCTCCGGCCC
>DAOUEH010000082.1:0-3937 GCA_034430635.1 Dehalococcoidales bacterium
ACCGGTTGACGACAAAAACGGCGTCTTCGTCCTTCATTACCGCCGTAGCCGCATCCAGCTCGTAAGAGGCCCGTGTCCTGGCGAAGGGTGAAAAGGCATTGCAGGTGATGCCGCGGGAGTACAGCTCGATGGCCACCGCCTTGGTCAGCCCGACGACCCCGGCGTTGGCGGCGCAGTACTCGGCGTGCTTGATGATGTCGCCGTTCCAGGCCTTGGAGGTGCAGTTGATAATGCGGCCCCATTTTTGCTTTATCATGTGGGGCGCGGCGTGACGGATGGTATTGAAATAGCCCTTCGGCTTGACCAGTGTGACCCTGTCCCAGAGCGCTTCGGTCATTTTCTCGATGGGGCTGAAGCCGAAGGCCCCGGCGACGTTCACCAGGATATCGATTTTGCCAAAGCTATCGATAGCGGTTTGGATGAGCTTTCCGGCGACGGCGAAGTCCGCAATGTCCCCGAAAAAGGCCACCGCCTCCCCGCCCGCCTCACGGATGGCCTGAGCCGTCGTCTCGGCATCGCCGGAGGCCTGCGACATCTTATCTTTGAAAGATGTCTTGTCCTTCCCCAGCGCCGCGACCTGGGCATCAGTCAGCATCGCTTCCCCGGTGGAGCCCGGCCGGCGGTTATTGGTCACCACTTTGGCGCCCTCGGCGGCCATGGCCATGGCAACGGCCCTGCCTACCCCCTGCCCCGAGCCGGTTATCACGGCTACTTTACCATCAAGTACTTTACTCATGCGTTTGAACACCTTTCATCAAGATATTTATGTAAATCCGGTGGGACTGTTATCTATCTTTATCCGGGGATATGCCGTCCAGCCGCACCTCCAGCGCCTTCTGCTGTACGGCCAGTGTCAGGTCGCTGCGCGTCCTCTCCAGCACGCCGCGCACCATATCGGTGGTACGGCGCAGGCTGCCGGTAATGGCGTCGGGGAAGTCCACCGTCACCAGGAGGCTGTAGATATCGTCCATGGCGGTCAGCAGCTCCTCTCCCCGCGAGAGGTCGCCGCGGCGCATCATGTCCAGCAGGTAGCGGCGCACCTCGCCGGCCGCCTCGCCCAGCCCGTTGAGATAGGCGGCGGCGCCCACCCCCAGCCTCTCCGGCTCGGGAAGCGGCTGTCCCGTCACCAGCTCCAGGGTGATATTGGCCTCGGCGTACTCCTTCTGGGCGTCCCGGACGATACCGGTGCTGGTAAGTTCGCCGTAGCTGCCCACGGCCTTTTCGGCCTCGGTCAAACGGCGGCGGGCGGACTTGAGCATTTCACCGGCCGCCTCGAATTCCTGCCGGTGCACGGCGCGGATGGCCTGGCTGCAGTCGCGGATGGCATCGCGGCAGAGCGGCAGCATCTTTTCCCTGGCCTCGTCGCGGGCGGTGAGCTCGCTGATAAGTTTCGCGGCAATCGGCTCCAGATTATCCACCTTTTTCCCCTTCGATTATTTTTACCATCTGGCGCGTGGCCTTCTCGATATCGGCCGCCCCCAGTACGGCGCTGATAACGGCGGCGGCATCGGCCCCGGCCTGCATTACCTCGCCCAGGTTCTCCGGCTTGATGCCGCCGATGGCGACGACGGGGAGGTCTACCTCGCGCTTTATCTCCTCGATTCTCCCCGGCCCGACCACCGTCGCCGAGGACTTGCTGGAGGTGGCGTACATCGAGCCCACGCCCAGATAGTCGACGCCGTCGGCATCGGCCATAACGGCGTCATCGACGGTACGCGCCGAACAGCCCAGCAGCTTGTCCAGCGGCAGCAGGCGCCGGGCCTCGGCCGGCGGCAGGTCCTCGGCCCCGACGTGCAGACCGTCGGCGTCGACGGCCAGGGCGATGTCCAGGCTGTCGTTAACGATAAAGAGGACACCCGCCTCCTTACAGAGATGCTTTATCTTCCCGGCGATGCCCAGCAGCTCCCGCTTGCCGCGCTCCTTGTCGCGGAGCTGAATGATACTGGCCCCGCCCTTGATGGCGGCCGCGGCGGCGTCCACCGGGCTCCGCCCCAGCAGGAAAACGGGGTCGATGATGACGTAGAGCCCCCTGATACGCTGCCGCTCGTCGCGGCGCAGCAGGCGGGAGAGCAGGTCTTTTTCCAGGGTGTAAACGGCGAACCTGGCCTCTTTGAAGTTATTCGTGTCCAGCCCGGACGCGGGTGTTCTGGCGATTTCCTCCAGCACCCGCAGCGACTCCTGTACCCGCCGGGCGTTGGCGGTAATTACGGCGACGGCGTCCCGGGGCTCGCCCTGGTCGGGTGCCTCCAGGGCCGCGCCGACATCCCCCGCCGCGTCGCGCGCCCCGAGGAGACGGGCCCGCAGGCCGGAATCGGTAACGAGCAGCCGGTGGCGCAGGTCTTTGAGTCGCTGGCTCAGGGCGGCGTCGTTCATCGCCAGCCGGGCGAACTCCTCCAGGACACGCAGCCCCTCGCCGATGCGGTTGAGATTGGCGTCGATAATGCGCAGCCGGTCGGGCGGTATCGCCTTCATTTCTTCCATATCACGGAGTTTATTCTAGCATAGCCCCGTCAGCCGGTAAAGGACGCCCCCTCGACGGCGTTCTCGATGATTTCGATGCGCGTGGCCCGGCCTCCCCTCCCCATCCTGACGGCGACGACATCGATGCGCCGGTCTTCCGGCAGGCCGGGACGGCCCTGGGCGTAGTGGTCGGCCACTTTTCTGAGGCGCTTCATCTTGGCGGCGGTTATCGATTCCTCCGGGCCGCCGTAGGCCCCGCCCCGCTTGGCCCGCACCTCGACGAAGACCAGCGTTTCCCCCTGCCTGGCTATTATGTCAATTTCCCCCTCGCGGCAGCGGTAGTTCCGCTCGATGACCTGATAGCCGTTCCTGGCGATGAACTCGCAGGCCAGTCTCTCGCCGAGGGCGCCGGTTTCACTTCTTTTCATAGCTCAATCCTGATTCTGGCATTTGTCGGCCTCACCCCCTGTATCCCCCACTACTCTTTTCCCATTTGTCATTGCGAGCCCTTCCGCCGAAGGGCGTGGCAATCTCTTTTGCACATTATGTAACCCTCCCCCTATATCCCCCTCCCTTGGCAAGGGAGGGGGAAGGACTGAGTAAGAGAGGCTTCGCCTCTCTTTAACTCTCCGTATTAGAAACGGTAAGGGGGTCAGGGGGATAGGTTACATCAACTCCCTCTATTAGCTCCCGAACCGGGCGGAAAGACCGCCGGTGCAGGGGGCACGGCCCGTTTCGTCGCAGGCAGGCCAGGTGCTGGCGGGTGCCGTAGCCCTTATGCCTGGCGAAGCCGTAGCCCGGATACCGCGCGTCCATCGCCACGACCAGGCGGTCGCGGGTGACTTTGGCGATAATCGAGGCGCAGGCAATGGAGAAACAGAGGCCGTCGCCGTTAGTGATTCCTTTTTGCGGCAGGGTCACTTCCGCCAGCCTGAAATAGTCGATTAATATATAATGCGGTTGAGGTAGTAACTGCTCCACGGCGGTGGCCATGGCCAGCCGCGCGGCCCTTGCTATCCCCAGCGCGTCGATGAGCTCGGGAGAGGCCAGGCCGGTGCCCACCGCTACCGCCGCCTCATTTATGCACCCGTAGAGGTACTCGCGGTCGGCGGGGCGGAGCTGCTTGCTGTCGCGTACCTTTGCCTTCCAGCGGGCCCTGATGCTCACGGGCAGGATGACCGCCGCCGCCACCACCGGGCCCATCAGGGCACCCCTCCCCGCCTCGTCTACCCCGGCGATGAGGTCGTAGCCCTCGGCACGGAGGCGCTTTTCCTCGGCAAATGTCGGCTTCACGCGGGTGTGTATCTACCTCACCCCCTGTATCCCCCTCTCCTATCAAGGAGAGGGGGGAATAATAAAAGAAAGAGGGGTTTCACCCCTCTTAAACTCCTTTTTCCCTAGGAAGCAGCTTGCTTACCCTATCCCAGATTTGCCCGGCAATTTTATCCTTATCCTGCGTGGCGTCGATGACCAGCCA
>DAOUEH010000083.1:0-8845 GCA_034430635.1 Dehalococcoidales bacterium
GTTGGCCCAAATTCGTAGTACATTTATTTCTTGGTAATAATGACCCGTATTTATCATTTATTCCCTGCAAGAAGAAATCTTTAGCAGAAATCATTTCAAAGAAAAATCCGTCTAGATTAGCTCTCATTTCTTGCCTTTCCTTAATATACGGAAAACCACCCGCATCTTCTGCAAACTTTTTGAGATTGTTGAGGAAGTACTTAGCGCGCTCTAGTTTTTCATAAACTCCTTTAAACATAGCAGCACCTCCTTGTTAGGATACCACGCTTTATTTTATATCCAATGATATACAAATAAAAAGCGGGCTCCGATTTCTCAAAGCCCGCTTCGTTATTAATCTAACCCCTAGCCCCTACCCGTTCAGAATCTCCATCGCTTCGTCCTTGTAGGCCTCCATTAAATACGGGATGCCCGTCACCTTGGCGCATTCCTCGGTGAGGCTCATCAGCTCGCGGCGGGAGATGGCCGGGATAGAGAAGCAGCGCGCCCCGGCCATGAGCTGCTGGAGCCCTACCCTTATCTTCTCGCTGTAGCTGTAGATGCCGATGGCCCCCAGCGGGATGTTCTTGATTTCGTTTGAGCCGACGATGTTCTTGACATCCTCGTAGTTGATGAAGATTTCCTCCGGCGTGGAGCCATACTGGCTGACGGTATTGGGGAGCTTGCCGTCGCGGAGCCACAAGCCGATGTTCTTGCCGACCATGCCGGGAATCATCAGGGCGCGCCCCATGCAGACGGCCCTGGCGTAGGGCGCCCCCAGGGCCAGCGCCTTGAAGACGCCGTCCTCGCTGGAGAAGGCCCCGGCGAAGGCGATATCGGGAACTCTTTCGCCCTTATCGGCCAGCTTCTGGCAGAAGTCGGCGGCGGCGGCGTGCAGGTAGAGCGAGGGCATGCCCCACTCCTCCATCATGCGCCAGGGGCTCATCCCCGTGCCGCCGGGGGCGCCGTCGATGGTGAGCAGGTCTATCTTCGCCCGCGAGCTCCACTTGATGGCCATGGCCAGCTCGCGCAGGCCGTAGGCGCCCGTCTTGAGGGTGACGCGCTTGAAGCCGATGCCCCGCAGGCGCTCGACCTCGGCGTAGAAGCCTTCCTCGTCGATGAAGCCGAGGCGGGAGTGCCGCTCGAACTCCTTGATGGCGCCATCCTTGAAGGCGGCCTGATTGACCGGGTCCGACGGGTCGGGCGTGACGATGTAGCCGCGCTTCTGCAGCTCAAGCGCCCGCTCCAGGGAGTTGACCTTAATCTCGCCGCCGATGCACTTGGCGCCCTGGCCCCATTTCAGCTCGATGGTCTCCAGGCCGTGCTTCTTGTGGACGTACTCGGCCACGCCCAGGCGGGTATCCTCCACATTCATCTGCACCAGGAGCTCGCCGTAGCCCTGGTGGTAGCGGCGGTAGGTCTCGATGCGGCGGTCCATGTCCGGGGCGGAGGTGACCATGCCGTTTTTATCGCGTACCAGCTGGGGGTCGATGCCGCAGACGTTCTCGCCGCAGACCAGGGTCACGCCGCTCAGGGCCGCCCCGATGGCGAAGTGCTCCCAGTTCTTGCGGGCAATCTCGGTGGAGCCCAGGGCCCCGGTGAAGATGGGCGTCTTCATCTTGACCTTGATATCCCAGCCGTAGTCCGTCTCGGTGCTCACCGAGGGGAAGGTGGCCGTATCCGGGTTGCCCTCCACCCCCGCGGGCAGGCCCCGGGCCCCCAGGGCGTACCCCTGGATATTGAGGTGCGAGTAGTCGACCGGGTAGTCTTTATCGCCTCCGGCGGTAATCTCGCCGAACGGGCCGGGGTAAATCAGCTCGCGGCCGCGGAAAGTCGCCTTGAAGACCTCGCAGTTGCCGGTACAGCCGTCGATACAGCGGGTGCAGATGCCGCTCATCGGCGAGACGTTACGCGAGCGGTTGGCGGTACGGGTGGCGTCATTGGCATTGGGGCGTTGCAGGTTCATGGTTTTCTCGTTACTCCTTTCAGATGATTATGATATTGTTGCGGCTATCCCCGTATTTATTATTTGGAGGCCCCCCAGAAGCGTACCAGGTCGCGGTATTCGATGACGGCGTCGCGGAAGGGGACGAGGTCCTCGTACTCCATGACGGTGCTCATGGCCAGGTTATCGGCGGCGATGCCGGCCTCCTCGGCGGCGGCTATCGGGTTGAGGCCGCCCAGCAGGACGATGCCGATTTTATGCAGGCCCACCGGTATCTCGCAGACCGGCTGGCTGGCCTCCCCCATGACGACCAGCCCCTTGAATCCGGCCTCCTCCAGCCCGGCGATGACCGCCTCGGCCACGGGGCGGCATACCGCCGGTATCTCGCGGAAGTTGGCCAGAATCTCGCCGTCGCCGGCGGCGACGACATCGGTCACCGAGGTCATCCGCGCCTTGATGAATATCATCGAGGGGTCGAGGGAGCAGCCGGCGTAGTCGATAAGCTCGGTAAAGCGGCGGGCCTGGCGGTCGCGCATCTGCAGCAGGCCGCCGAAGCGGGAGTCCATGGGCACGCCCGCCTTGAGGAGCACGCCGTTGAAGACGATGCTACAGACGGTGGCCAGCCCTATCTTGCCCGGGGACACGGTGATATCCCCCAGCGGCCGGCCCTCCGGGGCCACGGCCACCAGGCCGCTGGTAGCGAATCCGGCCTCGAAGGCGGGCTTCATGGCCCGCAGCGCCCGCGCGAAGTCCTCCCGGGGATAGAAAGACAGGTTGACCGGGACGAGACCGCGCCGGACGGTGCTGTCGAAAGAGGTGCGGAAGGAGAGCGTCTCGATGCGGGAGATGGCGAAGCCGACCTTATCGCCCACCAGGGCCGATTGCACCTCGGCCAGGCCCTTATCGGTGAGGATGCGCCCGTCGCGCTGGCCGACGAGGAAGGTGAGTCCCCGCTCGTCCATGAGCCGCAGGTGATAGCGCACCGCCCGCTCTCCCAGCTCGAAGCCGTGCTCCTTGAGCCGCTGGGCGATTACCCTGGCGCCGACGGGCTCGGCGGAATCGCTCAGGATTCTCAGGATGGCAAGCTCTTTACGCTCCACCTCCTGCGATTCGAATGGCATCGGCACCCCCGATAAGGCAATAGGAAACCGTTTTCCGTATTCTTAAAGATTTTACACTTACCGGGGGGCGATTGTCAACGGCAAATACGGACAAAATATCCCCGGGGAAGGGACAGGATAAACTAACCGTGCGACCACTTGCGGTCCTTGACGTATTTACTGATATCCAGTTTTTCCAGCTTTTCAAAGTTATGGCGGGCGTCTACCCAGCGCATCGTGCCGGAGCGGCCGCGCATGGCGATGGACTGGGTCTGGGCACCGCCGCTGAAATAGCGGACGCCCTTGAGCAGGTTGCCGGAGCTGACGCCGGTGGCGGCAAAAAACACGTCGTCACTCGATATTAAATCTTCGGTGCAGTAGACTTTTTTCAGGTCTTCGCCCTTTTCAATGGCGTTTTGTTTTTCCTTTTCATCGCGGGGCCAGCCCTTGCACTGAATACATCCGCCGATACAGAGTATGGCCGCGGCCGAAAGTACCCCTTCCGGCGTACCGCCTACACCCATCAGTAAATCAACATCCGTATCCGGCAGGGCAGCTTCGATAGAAGCGGATACATCACCGTCGGAAATAAGCTTGACCCTGGCGCCGGCGCGCCGGATATCCGCCAGCAGCTGCTCGTGGCGCGGCCGGTCGAGCACGACCACGGTTATCTCCGCTACTTTCTTGTTCTTGGCGGCGGCCACCCGCCGGATATTCTCGGCTACCGGGGCCTCGATATCTATGGCGTCTCTGGCTTCGGTGCCGGTGGCAATCTTGTTCATGTAGACCAGGCTACGGGGGCAGTGCATCGTGCCGCGGGCGGAGAGCGCCACCACGGAAATGGCCCCGGCCAGGCCGCGGGCGGTGAGGGTGGTGCCGTCGACCGGGTCCACGGCGATATCCACCTTCGGCTCGGAGCCGTCGCCGATTTTCTCGCCGATAAAGAGCATGGGGGCCTCGTCCTTCTCCCCTTCACCGATGACGACGATGCCGTCCATGCGCACAAAGCCGAGGACGTTACGCATGGCGTTTACCGCCGACCCGTCGACGAGCTCCTTGTCGCCCTTGCCCAGGTGCTGCGCCGCGGCCATAGCGGCCGCCTCGGTAACGCGTACCAGCTCCATGGCGACATTACGTTCGATTGGTCTGGTGGACGGACTATCACTCATACGCTTTTCCCCCTTTGACTATAACTTTAATTTTTGATATATTATGTATACTAGTTGCCTCGGTGGTCGGGGTGAGTGGATTTGAACCACCGGCCTCAGCGTCCCAAACGCTGCGCGCTAAACCAGACTGCGCCACACCCCGCCCGATACAGTATAGCCCAGCCTCTAACCACGCGCAAGCACTCCCCCCTACCCCATCCGTGTTATCTATTCCCACCCGGGCCGCCCTCGGCTCATCCGCGGCTTAGGCCGGAGTATTAGTCCCCGCCACCCCATCTGATATATCTATTCCCACCCGAGCCGCCCGCGGCTTATCCGCGGCTTAGCCCGGAGTATACCACCGCCTTTACCCCCCGCCCCTTTGGGATGAAATAGTCTCTCCTTCCGTGGATGGGCGGGGTTATAAACCACCGGGTAACAGGAAAATGCCCTGGGGCGGGCCGGGTGGGCAAATAAATCTCTGCGGCGGGGCGGCGATAAGGGAAGTTAAGAGGGGCTAGCGCCCCTCTTTTTAACTAAATTCCCCCTCTCCAAACAGAATATCAATGGTCTTTCTCGATGCCGAGTTTGGAGAGGGGGACACAGGGGGTGAGGCAAGAAATTACCCTGAGATAAAAGGGATAAAAAACAGTGGGGCAAAAGGGTGGGGCTGAAAAATTCTATTCGGCCAGCTCGTCCTTGACGGCCGCGTCTATCTCGGCGGTGAGGTCATAGCCCGCGATAAGCGCCCCCGAGGCATCGGCCACTTTCTTCTCCGGCGTGATTTTTACCCTGCCTTCGCTGAAGGCACGCAGGGTAGCCACCACCAGGGGGAGCTCGCGCGCCGCGCCGCGCTTGCGGATTTCTTTGAAGAGGGTGTTTTCCACACCCTGCGTCTCTTTAATTTCGGCCACGGTCTTGCCCTTGATTTCATCCCAGAGCTTATCGAAAGGCCCACCGCGGATAGGAAAGAGGCAGTAGGTGGCCGTGGGGCCGGCATCGAGCTCCGGGATGGCCACGTGCATCTTGACACCCTGTGTCGCCGCCCCCGTCTCGATGAGCCGCCAGATAACCTGCTGCCAGGTGCCGGCCGGGCCGTCCGGGGCGGCGGGGTGGAGGTTGATGATATCGTATCTGGCGCACATCTCCGGCCCGGTGACGAGCATGAAACCGGCCAGCACGCCGAGGTCGTGGTGGAAGCCCTCCAGGCGCCGCATGACCTCGCGGTCGTAGTCCAGCCGCCACTGGGGCAGGGGGGCATCGGGGTCTGGGTTGGGCATATCGCGCACGGCGCGGTACATCTGGTAAGAGAATTTTACTAAAGGGATGCCGTATCCCTCGACCATCTCCAGGTAGGCGTCGGTGGCCTCCGTTTCGCCGAACTCGCGCGAGCAGAAGACGAACTCAATTTCGGCATCGAGCCTGCCGGCGGTAATATTGTCCTGGACGGTCTTGAGCAGCGCCCGCGAGCCGGCGCCGCGGCCCGTGGAGAACCAGCCGATTTTATAGCGGCTCAAGGGCGCCTCCCCGGGAAGAGCTTTGATTTAAGCCTGGCCCAGGTGGAGAAGAGGTGCACGAAGGGGCTGGAGCGCCCCCCGTAAATATTGCCCCGCGCCAGGGCGGTGAGAAACTCCTGGGGGTTATGGAACTCCGGCATCAACACGTAGGCGTTACCGATTTCGTGGACGGAGTGGGCGTCGCTGCCGGCGCTGCCGGGCAGGCCGTGCTTGGCGGCAAAGGCCCTGGCCCGCTCGGTATTGGCCGGGAAGGGACTGCGGGAGTTAAGGACCTCCATCAGGTCGATGTCGGCGGCAATCTCCTCGATACACCAGTCCTTGAGGGCGGAGCCCCGTATCGTCTCGAAGGGGTGAGGGATGTTCACCAGACCGCCCTGGGCCTTGATGCGCTTGATCGTCTCGCCGGGGGTGAGGCCGCTGGGGATGGTCTCTTTGAGGAACATACCCATAATTTCGCCCTGGGTGGTCAGGACTTCCTCGGAGATAATGACATGGAAGGGGGCGAGTTTGGCCATCTTGAGCGCCCCCTCGGCGGTGCCGTGGTCGGCCACGGCGATGCAGTTTATCCCCCGCTCCTGGCAGCGCTCGATAATCCGCTCCAGGGGCGTCGTGCAGTCCATGGAGTACCGGGTGTGGATGTGCAGGTCGGCCTTAAGCACGGCTCCCTAGCTGCTCCTCTCGATATAGGTGCCGCTGCGGGTGTCCACCTTGATGATGTCGCCCTCGTTGATGAAGAGCGGCACCTGGACGCTCAGTCCCGTCTCCAGCCTGGCGGGCTTGCTGCCGCCGGTGGCGGTATCCCCCTTGAAGCCGGGCTCGGTATCGTTGACGGCCAGCTCTACGGTGATGGGCAGTGTCACGCCGACAATCTCGTCTTTATAGCTGGCCACCTCGACGATGGTGACGCCCTCCTTGAGGTAGTTGACCCCGTCGCCGAGCTGCTCGGCGGTAAGTGGCGTTTGCTCGAAGCTCTCCTGGTCCATGAAGTAGTAGAGCCCCCCGTCGTGGTAGAGGTACTGCATCGGCCGCTCGTCGAGGCGCGCCCGCACCAGCCGCTCGTCGGATTGAAAGGAGCGCTCGATGGTATGGCCGCCGGTAATATCGCGCATCTTTACCTTGGCCAGGGCCGTCCGCTTCATCTTGACGTGCTGGTGCTCGATGACCTGGTAAAGCTTGCCTTCGAACTCGATGATAATCCCCCTTCTCAATTCCGTCGCGTTAATCATACCTCGCCTTTCTGGCTCCAGAGAGGGTTCTTACCCTCCCGTTTTCCATCATCACCAGGTCTTCGATGCGTACACCTCCCCACCCGGAGATGTAAATGCCCGGCTCCACGGTGAAAACCATGCCGTCGCGGAGCGGCTCTTCCGCGCCGGGACTGAGACGGGGCAGCTCGTGGGCGGCCAGACCGACGCCGTGCCCCAGGGAGTGGCCGAACTCCTCCCCGTAGCCGGCTCGGGTGATGACGCTGCGGGCGGCGCTGTCGGCGCGGTGACCGGTGATTCCCTCCGCTATTATAGCCACGGCCGCCGCCTGGGCGTCAAGGACGGTGCGGTAGACCTTTTGGAAAGTAGCGTCCGGCTGCCCGGCGCAGACGGTGCGGCTGAGGTCGGCGGCGTAGCCTTCGTACCGGGCGCCCATATCGACGACGACCGGCTCGCCCTCGCCGACGACGCGATTAGACGGCCTGGCGTGGGGCAGGGCGGCGTTCGGCCCGGAGGCCACGATAATCTCGAAGGCGGGCGCCTGGCTGCCGTTCTCGCGGAGGGCCTTCTCCATCTCCCAGGCCACCTCGAGCTCGGTGATGCCCGGCCTGATGGCGCCCTCGACGGCCTCGAAGGCCCTATCGGTAATAGCGGCGGCGCGGGCGATAAGCTCGATTTCCCCCGGTTCCTTGACCACTCGTAACTGCTCCACCAGGCCGTCCAGGGGGACCATGCGGGCGGTGGATTCCTTCTTTTTCAGGGCGTCTGTCAGCTGGCGGTAGACGTGATAGGTGATATCGCCGCCCTCGAAGCCCAGATTTTTAATGCCCAGCTCAGCCACCAGGCCGGGGAACCAGTCGGCGAGGCTGTTGGCGATGCGCAGAATCTCGAAATCCGGCGCCTGGGCCAGTGCCTGCTCGGTATATCTGAAGTCCGTGGCCAGCACCGCCTTTTCCGCCGTTATCAGCAAATAGCCCGCCGTGCCGTGAAATCCAGAGAGATAGCGCCGGTTCTCCGCGCTGGAGACGAGCATGGCGTCGATTTCGCTTACGGCGAACCGCTCGCGCAGGTGCTTGAGGCGCTGGTTACTCACCCTTGCCCCCCTTGCCCCGCGCCATCGGATGAGCGGCCAGGTAAATCTGGCGAGCGCGGGTCTGCGTGACGTGGGTGTAAATCTGCGTCGAGGAAAGGTCGGCGTGGCCCAGGAGCTCCTGCACAACTTTAAGGTCGGCCCCGCCGTCGAGGAGGTGGGTGGCGAAGGTGTGGCGTAATTTATGTGGGTGGACTTTTTTATTGATAACGCGGGCGTACCTGGCCAGGATTTTCTGCACCGTCCGGGCGGGCAGGCGCACCCCGTAGCGGTTGACGAAGAGGGCGCTCTCCTTCCTGCCGGCCAGCAACTCCTTACGACCGCCCTGGATGTAGTTGCTCAGGGCATGGGCCGCCGGCACCCCGATGAGGACGACTCGCTCCTTAGCCCCCTTGCCCCAGACGCGTATCTCGTTGTTGGCCAGGTTGACCTGCCCCACGTCTATGTTAACCAGTTCACTGACCCGCAGCCCGGCGGCGTAGAGCAGCTCCAGCAGGGCCCGGTCACGCTGGCCGTAGGGCCGGGTAGTGTCGGGCGCTTCCACCAGCCTCTTGGCCTCCTCCACGGTGAGAAAGGTGGGCAGGCGCTTGTCCAGCCGCGGCGAGACGGTGGTGACGGCGGGGCTGACGGAGATGTACTCCTCGCGCAGCAGGTAGCGGTAGAAGGAGCGCACCGCCGAGAGCTTGCGGGCGATGGAGGACTTGGCGAAGCCCTGCGCCAGGAGGTGCGCTAAATAGGCGCGGAGGGTCTGCTTATCGACCTTTTTAAGGGTGTCGATGCCCTGGCCGCTGACGAAGGCGAAGAACTCCATAAGGTCGTTGGTATAATTACGCACCGTGTAGGTGGAGACATTCCTCTCCG
>DAOUEH010000084.1:0-2632 GCA_034430635.1 Dehalococcoidales bacterium
CATTATCTTCTTGGTCTCCTGCTCCATCTTCCACTCTTCTCTGGTGTAGCCGTCATCGAGAAACACGTCTATCTCCGGCAGCACATTGAAGGCTATCTGGTGCGGGTAAACGTGGGGGATGGCCTTCTGCCCCTCCAGCACCTGCTTGCTCTGTATGTTCAGCTCCTCCACGGCGGCGGAGCCGGTGCCGGATACCGACTGATAGGTATCCACGACGATGCGCCGGATGGGGTTGACCTTGTGCAGCGGGTAGAGCGCCACCACCATCTGGATGGTGGAGCAGTTGGGGTTGGCGATGATGCCCCGGTGTAATTTAATATCCTCGGGGTTGACCTCGGGGACGACCAGGGGGATGTCCTTGTCCATCCGCCAGGCAGAGCTGTTATCGACGACGACGGCCCCGGCCTCGGCCGCGATAGGCGCGAAGTGGCGGCTCTGCTCGGCCCCGGCCGAGAAGAGGGCGATATCCACCCCGGCGAAGGAGGCGGTGGCGGTCTCCTCGACCTCGATTTCCCTGTCGCCGACGGGCAAGAGCTTCCCCGCCGAGCGGTCGGAGGCCAGGAGGCGCACCGCGGCCATGGGAAAACGGCGCTGCACCAGTATCCTGATGAACTCCTGCCCCACCAGCCCGGTAGCGCCGACGATGGCGACGTTATAATCTTTCAACTCTATATTCCTCACAGACCGAGCAGCTTGTCCAGTCCGTAAATGAATCCCTTGTGCCTGGTTACCTCCCGGATGGCCAGCAGCACGCCGGGCATATAGCACTCGCGGTTGATGGTATCGTGGCGTATGGATAGCGTCTGTCCCGGCGCCCCGAAGACGACCTCCTGGTGCGCCATCAGCCCCGGCAGGCGCAGGCTGTGAATCTCGATGCCCTCCACCGCCTGCCCGCGGCTGGGCGTGGGCTCCCCGGCGGCCGGCGGCAGGAAGGGCCCGCCCCGCGCCTCGGCCATGGCCCGCGCCGTGGAAACGGATGTCCCGGAAGGGGCGTCCAGCTTCTTGTCGTGGTGCAGCTCGATGATTTCGGCGTGGTCGAGGAACTTTCCGGCAATCTTGGCCAGGTGTATCATCAGGACGGCCCCCAGGGCGAAGTTGGGAGCTACCACGATGCCGATTTCCACGGACTCGGCCAGCTTCCTGAGCTCGTCCAGGTCGGCGGCGGAGAAGCCCGTGGCGCCGATGACCATGTTCACGCCGCGCTTTGATGCGGCGCGCGCCGCCGGCAGGGTCGCCCCGGCGGCGGTGAAGTCCACCACCACGTCCGGCGAGCAGCTGTCCAGCAGGGCGGCGAAATCGTTGGAGAAGGGCACCTCCCCGCCGTCGGGGAGGCTCAGGGTGCCGGCCCCGGCCTTGAGGTCGCAGGCCCCGACGAGCGTCATGCCGGCCTCGGCAGTGACGGCCCGCACCACCTCCTGACCCACCCGGCCGGCGGCTCCATAGACTACCACCTTAATCGGTTCCATGACAGAACTCCTTAATAAAGTCGGGGGGAGGTTTAGTTGCGCTTATAGGGGGGCCGCGAAGAGCCCTGGCTGGGCCGGTTCGGCCGGTCGCCGCCGGAAAAACGAGGCGGGCGATTACTCCGGAAACCCCCGCCGCTCCGCCGCTCCTGGCGGGCGCTCTCGCGGGCGGCGGCCTTCTCGGTGCCTTCCTCGAAGACGGCCCGGCGCGAGAGGTTGACCCGGCCCAGGTTATCGACGGCGATTACCTTGACGGTAACCTCATCGCCGATTTTGACCTCGTCTTCCACCTTGTTGACGCGGTAGTCGGCCAGCTCGCTGATATGCACCAGCCCGTCCTTGCCGGGCAGGATTTCCACCATGGCGCCGAAATCCAGGATGCGCGATACCTTGCCGGTGAAGATATCGCCGATTTCGGCCTCGCGGGTAAGCCCCTCGATGATGGCGATGGCCTTCCGGGTAGCCTCCATATCCGGCGAGCCGATGACGACGCTGCCGTCGTCGCTGACGTCGATGGTCGTCTTGGTCTCCTCGATGATAGACCGGATGGTCTTGCCGCCGGTGCCGATGACCGCCCCGATTTTAGCCGGGTCAATCTTTATCGTGGTCATCCTCGGCGCGTAGCGGCTCACGTCCGGGCGGCTGGCGTTGATGACCGCGTTCATCTTGTCCAGGATGAACATGCGCCCCTCGCGCGCCTGGGTGAGGGTCTTGTCCACTATCTCTAACGAGATGCCCTTGAGCTTGGTATCCATCTGGATAGCCGTGATGCCCTCACGGGTGCCGGCCACCTTGAAGTCCATGTCGCCGTTGAAGTCCTCCTGGCCTTCCAGGTCGGTGAGGACGACGAACCTGCCGGTCTCATCGGTCATCAGTCCCATGGCGATGCCGGCCACGGCCTTCTTCATGGGCACGCCCGCGTCCATCAGCGAGAGGCTGCCGGCGCAGACGCTGGCCATGGAGGTGGAGCCGTTGGAGCTCAAGACCTCCGAGACGAGCCGGATGGCATAGGGGAAGTCCTCGTGGCTGGGCAGCATCGGCAGCAGGGCCCGCTCGGCGAGCGCCCCGTGGCCAATCTCGCGGCGGCTGGTGGAGCCGACACGCCTGACCTCTCCGGTGGAGAAACCGGGGAAGTTATAGTGGTGCATGAAGCGTTTGCTCTCCTCGAT
>DAOUEH010000085.1:0-9419 GCA_034430635.1 Dehalococcoidales bacterium
GCCCAGGACTACCCGGACGTATCATTAGAGCACATGCTGGTTGACGCCTGCTCGATGCGCATCATCCAGAACCCGCGCTACCTGGACGTGCTGGTGACGGAGAATACCTTCGGCGATATCCTCACCGACGAGTCCTCGATGCTGGCCGGCTCGATGGGGATGCTGCCCTCGGCCAGCCTGGCCGGGGTGCCGCAGGCGGGCCAGGCCACCTTCGGTCTCTACGAGCCGATTCACGGCAGCGCCCCGCGCCGCGCCGGGCTGGACATGGCCAATCCCATCGCCATGATACTCAGCGTGGCCATGTTGCTGCGCTACTCCTTCGCCCTGGAGAAAGAGGCTGTGGCGGTGGAGAAGGCGGTGGAGGCTGTCCTCAACGCCGGCCACCGTACCTATGATATAATGAGTGAAGGCAAGCACAAGGTGGGCACGCAAGAGATGGGCGACCTGATTGCCGCCGAGGTTGAGGGGTAAATATTGAAGAAGGTTGAACTATACGATACCACGCTGCGCGACGGCGCCCAGAGCGAGGGGATATCCTTCTCCGTCGTCGATAAGCTGCATATCGCCCGCAAGCTCGACGAGCTGGGCGTCCACTACATTGAGGGGGGCTGGCCGGGCTCCAACCCCAAGGACGCCGAGTTCTTCACGAAAGCACGCCGCTTGAAGCTGAAGCAGGCGCAGGTCGTCGTCTTCGGCTCGACGCGCCGGCGCGGCACCAAAGCCGAGGATGATAATAACCTAGTCATGCTCCTCGGCGCCGGGATGCGGGTGGCCACCATCGTCGGCAAGAGCTCCGACCTCCAGGTGACCCGGGTGCTCAAGACCACCCTGGAGGAGAACCTGAGCATGATTGCCGATTCGGTACGATTCCTCAAGGCGCACGGTCTGAGCGTCCTGCTGGATGCCGAGCACTACTTCGACGGCTACAAGAGCGATCCCGCCTACGCCCTCAAGACGCTGGCGGCGGCGGTGGAGGCCGGGGCCGACGGCCTGGTGCTCTGCGATACCAATGGCGGGGCCCTCCCCGACGAGGTCAGCGAGGCGGTGGGGCAGGCCGTCAAGGCCGCGGGCGTGCCGGTGGGCATCCACTGCCACAACGACGGCGGGCTGGCGGTGGCCAACACCCTGGCGGCCGTCCGGGCGGGGGCGACCCACGTGCAGGGTACCATCAACGGCTACGGCGAGCGCTGCGGCAACGCCAACCTCTGCACCATCATCCCCGCGCTCAAGCTCAAGATGGGCATCGACTGCATCACCGATGAACAATTAGGCAGGCTCACCGAGGTGGCCCATTTCGTCAGCGAGGCGGCCAATCTCCTCCCCGACCCGTACTCGCCCTACGTGGGGGCCAGCGCCTTCAGTCACAAGGCCGGTTACCACCTGGACGGGGTTCTCAAGTGGCCGGACGCCTACCAGCACATCAACCCGGAAAGCGTGGGCAACCGCCAGCGGACGGTGGTCTCCGACCAAAGCGGCAAGCGCAATATCATCATCAAGGCCAAGGAGATGGGGATAGACCTCTCCGGCGACGCCAGGGGCACGCAGGAGCTGCTCCAGCACGTCAAGACGCTGGAGAGCCGCGGCTTCCAGTACGATAACGCCGAGGCCTCCTTCGAGCTGCTGCTCCACCGCGCCCGGCCGGGCTACCAGCCGCCCTTCGAGCTGGTGGACTTCATGGTGCTGGTGGAATCGAAGCGGCGGCGCTCGATGCGTAAGGGACAGGAGGACATGCTCTCCGAAGCGATGGTCAAGGTGAAGGTCGGCAAGGACATCATCCATACCGCCGCCGAGGGCGACGGCCCCGTCAACGCCCTCGACCGGGCCCTGCGCAAGGCGCTGCTGCAGTTCTATCCTACGCTTGCGCAGGTCAAGCTGATCGACTACAAGGTGAGGATTCTGGAGGAGAGCACCGGCACCGAGTCGCAGGTGCGCGTCCTTATCGAGTCCAGCGACGGCGTCAACGAGTGGCGCACCGTCGGCGGCTCGACCAATATCATCGAGGCCAGCTGGCTGGCCCTGGCCGACGGGCTGGAGTACTGGCTGGTCAAGCAGGGTGGTAAATAGCCGGCTTAACGGCTATTTGGAAGCCAGCTTCTTGAAGGCATAGCCGAATCCGAGGCAGAGCCCCAGCACGAAGACCCAGATGCCGATGATGTTCAGGGCTACTTCGTCGTTGAGCATCCCGACTGTTATCAGGATGAGCCCGGCGAGGAGGAAGAGGTGGGAAATGATGAATTCCCAAATGGTTATTACTTTAAGCCCCATAATGTGACCTCCTGGGTATAAAGTCAGTCACATTATAGTACAATATATGAAAATAGCAACCCCGCCGCCCCATCGGTGGAATCTATTCCCACCCATTCCGCCCCTATCATCCGCGGCTTAGCCCCTAGTTTTCCACCCCGCCCCGCCTTTCTGATGCCTCTCCTTTGTTGTATAATGATATTTAGAGTAATAACCGAATCGTAACAGACCCGGAGGACAAGCATGGGTGAGATAAAGACCGCCGCCGAGATAGCCAAGGAGAAGCTGGCCCAGATTGGCGAGCCGACCGAGGCGGAGCGGCTCAAGTGGAAGTACGGCCCGGAGGGCGAGAAGCTGGCGGCGCGCTACCTGCGCGAAGACTGCAACCTGGTAAACGAGGTCAACAAGTTCGAGGCTAAGGCCCGAAAGACCGTCACTGCCAGCGTCAACGATATCCTCCTGCGCAATATCAGCCTCCCCCGCAACGACGCCGCCCGCCGGGCCAACAAGAAGGCGATGGAGGGCCTCAAGGCGCTGAAAAACGATAAAGTAGCCGTGGAAAACTGCTTCAGCCGGATGCGGCACGTCCTCGACCACTACGGCCAGGAGGGCGCCCAGCAGAAGCAGCAGGCCTACGACCAGCTTAAAAAGGACTTCGAGGCCAAGCTCCAGCAGGCCATCCGCCAGCAGACGGGCGTGGCCAACGCCCACATGAACATCGACGTGGAGAAACAGCCCCAGTTCCAGGAGGAGTGGCAGCGGCTGCAGGCGCAGATGGAGGCGCAGTACCTGACGCTGCTGGATGAATACAAGAAAGAGATGGCCGCCATCCAATGATATACCCTGTCATTGCGAACGATAGCGAAGCAATCTCTATTCCCGGTTGTTGAAGATTGCTTCGTCGCCGGCTCCTCGCAATGACAATCTTAAATAAGGTTTGTTAGTATGGATATTGAAAACGAGAGAATCACCGAGGCCGCCCGCCACACCGAAATTCTGCGTCACCCGCGGCAGCACCTGGCCACCTTCGGCATCACCAATATCTACTACTATCTGGTGACCGACCCCACCTACTCCGAGCTGGCGGGGGATACCACCGAGACGGTCATCCGGGAGGGGCGCGTCATCGCCGAGAGGCCCAAGATTGTCACGCCTTACTACCTCACCAATCTGGAGGGTTTCAGCTTCGACGCCCGGCAGTATTTCGAGATGCTGCTGCGCATGCACGGCCCGGATACGCCCGGCCTCTTTTATACCTACAAGAACGAGCCCAAGGGGCTGAACATCGTCTCCGACAGCTGGTCGGTGGTGGTGCGCAAGCTCAACGAGGAAATCGATAAAAAAGGCGACCCCCTGGCCTCCATCATCAAGGGGCAGGACGACCTCTGGGACGTGTCCCTGCTCAAGTTCATCTACGAGGTCACCAGCCGCTCCGTTCCCAACAACGTCGCCCAGCTCGGCTCGCGCGGGCTTTTGGGGATGACCCACGGCGGCATCCCGGTGGGGGCCCGCCAGCACATCGAGGAAATGTTCCAGCAGGTGGCCCTGGGGGAAATCGAGCCCTACGAGCTGGAGCACGAGCTGAACCGCTGGCACGTCTTCGAGGAGTACCAGGACAGGTTCTTCGCCCTGGTGAGAAGGAAGAGATAGCCTATTGGACGACACCGTCATCATCCGCCCGCCCTCGGAGGCCAACAGCCTGCTGCTGCCGGTGACCATCGGCTGTTCGCACAACCGCTGTACTTTCTGTGGCACGTTCACGCAGTTCGAGTTCCGCGTGCGGGGTATCGAAGACATCAAGCGTGATATTGACCGGGTGGTCGCCAGCTACCCCCGCAGCATCCGGCGCGTTTTTCTGGAAAACGGCGATGCCCTGGCCGCCCCGGCCACGC
Source organism: Dehalococcoidales bacterium (assembly GCA_034430635.1). Classification (GTDB taxonomy): domain Bacteria; phylum Chloroflexota; class Dehalococcoidia; order Dehalococcoidales; family RBG-16-60-22; genus DAOUEH01. The sequence continues at coordinate 4,137 of DAOUEH010000085.1, forward strand.
TCCTGGCCGAGGTCTTGAGACAGTTACGCGCTAAATTTCCCAACCTGGAGCGCGCCGGCACTTACGCCACGCCGCAGGATGCTCTGGGGAAGACGCCCGAGGAGCTCCGGCAATTGCACGAACTGGGGCTGGAAATCGCCTACCTGGGCGTGGAGACCGGCGACGAGGCACTGCTTAAGAAGGTCAAGAAGGGCGCCACCTACGACCAGATTGTGGAGGCCGGGCGCCGGATTATGGAGGCCGGCATCACCCTCTCCGTCACCGTCATTTTAGGGTTGGCAGGCGTAGCCGGGAGCGAGCGTCACGCCCATGTCACCGCCCGCATCCTGACCGATATTGACCCCGATTATACCGGGGCGCTGACGTTGATGCTGGTGCCGGGTAGCGAGCTTCACCGCGACTGGAAAGAGGGGCATTTTGAGCTTATCTCGCCGCTGCAATCGCTCCGGGAGCTGCGCATTATCGTCGCCGAGAGCGATTTCACCAACTGCTTTTTTACCGCCAATCACGCCTCCAACTACCTGCCCATCCGGGCCAGGTTGCCCGAACAAAAGGCGGAACTCTTGAAACTTATCGACGGGGTGCTGGAATCCAAAGATACCTCCCGGCTGCGCCCCGAGTATTACCGGGCGATGTAGTCAGCCAGCGGAAGGGGGCGTATGAAACTATCGGTCATCGAGGCCAGAGACCTCTCCGAGGCCTGGTTCCTCTGCCTGGGTAAGGTACTCGAAAGCGGGTGCGAGTATAAGATAGACCGGGGCAGCTACGCCGGCCAGCGGCGCAAAGAGCTTGACCTGGCGGTGGTGCAGATTGCCTACCCCGGCACCCGCCCGCTGATACCGGACGTGCCCCAGGGCGTGCCCCCGCCCAGCACCATGGACTATGTGGAGAGCTACCTGCCTTACCTGATGACGGCCCACCGCAAGGAGGGCGAGCAGTATACCTACGGGCAGTACCTGGAGACACAGATTGCCGAAGTCATCCGCATGTATAAGGAGGACGGCCACGCTACCAACCAGGCCTTCATGGCCGTGGGGGACATGCAGTCCATTTTCCTGGAGGACCCGCCGTGTCTAAGGATGATAGATACCCGTATCAGTGAGGGCAAGCTCAAGTTCGTCGCCTATTTCCGCTCCTGGGACCTGTGGGCCGGTTTCCCCTCCAACCTGGCGGCCATGCAGCTCCTCAAGGAGTACATGGCCAGCGAAATCGGCGTGGAGGACGGCGAACTGGTGGCCATGAGCAAGGGCCTGCACCTCTACGAGTACGCCTGGGAGCTGGCGCAGGCCGTGCTGCGGGTGGGCTGATAAAAAGTTGTACTGACAGAGAGACTACGGAGGTTTGAGAAAGTGGAGCCAATCGAAGCAGTTGCCGAGATGATTATAGAAGCCAAAAAGGTGGTCGTCTTTACCGGGGCAGGTTTCAGCACCGAGTCCGGCGTACCGGACTTCCGCAGCCCCGGCGGGGTCTGGGACAGGTTCGACCCCAGCGAGCTGAACCTGCCCAACTTCATGCGCTCGGAGGAAGTCCGCGAGAAGTACTGGCGGATGCACAAGATGATGTGGGAGACCATCCGCGACGCCGAGCCCAACGCCGGGCACTTCGCCGTCAACGAGCTGCGCGAGATGGGCAAGCTGGACTGCGTCGTCACCCAGAACACCGACGGCCTGCACCAGAAGGCCGGCGTCCCCAACGAGATGGTGCTGGAGATACACGGGACGATGCAGTGGGTGGACTGCCTGGACTGCCGGAAGCGCTACCCCCGGGCCTACGCCCACGATAAGATGCTGGCCGGGGAGGCCATCCCCCGCTGCGACAGCTGCAATGGTATTTTAAAGCCGGCGACGGTGGCCTTCGGGCAGGCCATGCCGGAGCGGGAGACGCGCGAGGCCGAGGCGCGGTCGGCGGACTGCGACCTCTTCCTGGCGGCCGGCTCGTCGCTGGTGGTCTATCCCGCCGCCCAGATGCCGGTTATCGCTAAAAGGAGCGGCGCCAGGCTGGTCATCCTCAACCTGACCCCCACCCCCCACGACGGCCACGCCGATGTCGTCATCGGGGAGAAGACCGGCGAGACCCTGGCCCGCATCGTCAAACGCGCCCGGGAAAAGCTGGCGGCCTGACGCCGCCGGGGTAACCGAATTGCTCAAGCCTCTTTCCAGAGTCAGCCTGCTCATGGTAGCGGTATGCCTGCTGCCCGCCGGGGTAATTACCGGCTGCGCCCCGCCCGATGCGCTCGACGCCAGCCTGAGCGAGATTACCCACCCTTACCGCTTCGATATCGCCGGCTGGGAGATCGGCGCCCTGGCCGGGGAGGCCGTGCTCGCGGTCTTCGGCCACACTGAGGAAGACGGCACGGAGCGCGTTAAAGAGTATTTTACCAATGTGACGCGCCTCAAAGAGGTGGCCGGGGAGATTGTCGCCGTGGAGGCGGGCAGCCGGCCGGGCGACGCGGACAGCCTCCGCGAGGAGTACGATGAGCTTGAAATTGCCAATGCCAGACTCGCTCTCACCGTGGAGCGGACGCTGGAGTCCCAGATAAGGGAGGCCCTGACCGGGCAGGGCATCATCAATCCCTTCGGAGGGGAGGGAGCCGCTTTCCCGCCGCTCAACTTTCACCTGGCGGCGCCGCCGCACCTGCTGGTCGTCTCCCCGCGAGATAGTATCGAGAGTCTCCGCGAGGTGACCCTCCTGCCGCAGTTGACCGTCGCGGAGATAGAAGTCATCGAGGCCGCTGTGGAAGAGTTAGGTTACTCGGCGCTGGTGACCGACCTCGGCGGCATCGCCACCTACCCCAGCTTCGTGACCAGCGATGCCGACCTGCGCTTTACCATCGATGCCGCCGCCGAGGAGTGGCTGCACCAGTACCTGGCCTTCACGCCGCTGGGCTTCGGCTACCTGCTGGACGTGACCGGCCTGCGCCGTGATTATGATATCGCTACGATGAACGAGACCGCGGTGGGTATCGCCAGCAAGGAAATCGGCGGCCTGGTCTATGAAAAATACTACGCCTCCGGCGAGGAGGAGCCCGGGGAACCCGCCGGGGGCTTCGACTTCAACGCCGCTATGCGCCAGACCAGGCTGGCCGTGGACGCCTACCTGGCCGCCGGGGAGGTTGAGGCCGCCGAGGCCTACATGGAGGTGCGGCGCCGCTACGTCAACGCCAACGGCTACTATATTCGCAGGCTCAACCAGGCATATTTCGCCTTTCACGGGACCTACGCCGATAGCCCCACCTCGGTGAGCCCCATCGGGGAGGAGTTCCGGGAGCTGCGTGAGCAGAGCGCCTCCCTCAAGGCGTTCCTGGATACCGCCGCCGCCATGACCAGCCGCGACGACCTGGCCGAGGCCGTCCGCTAGGCAGCCAACGTTTACCGTATATTTAGCTTTCTCCCCCTGTTATTTATTGTTATTTTATCGCCTTAACGCCAGAATATAGCTAAAAATACCCGGAAAAGGCGGTGAACTGGTGCCTGGTTCGCGGGGCGGCGCTGGCCCCCAACGGACAGGGCACGGCTCGATGCAGTATCAATCGATAGCGGCCACGGAGAGAAAATGCCGGGACTAACGCATAGACTGCCCAAAGACGATGCCATCAAGCTGGGCATCCTGGAGAGGGTCTGGTCCAAGGTCAGGCCCGAGGAGAGGCGTGACGAGCTGTTCGCCAATGTCATGGCGATGGCCACCCACGCCCTGGACGCCTCGGCGGCGCTGCTGCTTTTCATCGACGACGAGAGCCAGGAGCTCTACTTCAAGCTGGCCAACGACCTGGTGGGCGAGAAGTTGAAGCGCCTGCACCTGGAAAGGCTGACCGGCATCACCGAGTGGATACTCAAGAACGGCAAGCCCCTGATGATTAACGACCCCGAGAAGAGCCGCCGCTATTACCGGCTCATCGACCGGGCTACCGGGTTCACCACCAAGGCGGTTATCGGCGTCCCGATTATGATGGAGGGCAGGATAATCGGGGTCATCGAAGTCCTCAACAAGCACGATGTCGACGTCTTCACCCACCAGGACCTCAGCACCATAAAGAGCGTGGCCGGCTCCATCGCCCTGGGTATCGAGCACGCCAAGATGAACGTCGACCTGATGGATTCCTATAAAACCACCGTCAAGGCCCTGGTATCGCTGGCGGACGCCAAGGAGACCAGCGGCGGGGGCCACTCGCGGCGGGTGACCGAGTACGCCCTCATCGGGGCCAGCGAGCTGTCGCTCTCCCGGAACGAGCGGCGGACGATAGAGTACGCCGCCATCCTCCACGACATCGGCAAGCTGGCCATCCCGGATAACATCCTCAACAAGGCCACCCCCCTCACCGAGGCGGAGTGGGTGAAGATACGCAAGCACCCCCTGGTGGGCTATAACCTGCTCAAGGAGATTCCCTTCCTCAAGGAAGCCTCGAAGCTCATCCTCTATCACCACGAGCGCTACGACGGCAAGGGATACCCCACCGGCATCCACGGGGAGGCCATGTCCATGGGGGCCCGCTTGATAGGCGTGGCCGATGCCTTCGACAATATGACCACCGACCACCCCTACCGCAAGGCCATGAAGCTGAAGGAGGCCTTCAGCGAGCTGCGCCAGGGCGCCGGCACCCAGTTCTGCCCGGTGGCGGTCAAGGCCTTCAACGCCGGCTTCGTCCGCACGCGCCTGCATAACAAGTAACCCGCGGCCGGACTGCCCGGCGGCTACTTGATGATGCTCAGGTAGGCCTCCTCCAGGGTCGGGTCCCTCATAACGATGGATTCGATGTTGCCCCCGCCGAGGATTTCGGTGATACCCGCCTGGATTTCCAGCCCCGGTGCGGTATGAATCGTCAGGCGCTGGAACGGCCCGTCCGCGACGGCGGCGACGTGCTGGATGCCCCCCATGGCCTCCACCGCCGCCACCACGTCCGTCTCCCCCTGCCGGCAGATAACCTCGCAGACGGCAATCCTGGCGAAACTCCGCTTGATGACCGAGGGCGTGCCGGAGGCGATTATCTTGCCCCGGTTGATGATGGCCACCTGTGAGCTCAACTCGTCGGCCTCGGACATGTAGTGCGTCGTCAGGAGGATGGTCTTGCCCGCCCGCACCATGGCCGGTATCATCTGCCTGAGCTCCTGGGCCCCGGCCGGGTCGAGCCCGATGGTCGGCTCGTCCATGAAGAGCACCTCGGGGTCGGTGAGCAGTCCCCGGGCGATGTGCAGGCGCTGCCGCATGCCGCGGGAGTACTGCTCCACGGGGCGTTTGCCGGCCTCGGTCAGACCTACCAGCTCGATTATCTCGGCGACGCGCTGGCGG
>DAOUEH010000086.1:0-5736 GCA_034430635.1 Dehalococcoidales bacterium
ATCGACGTGGTCGGCACCGGCGGCGATGGCTCCGGCAGCTTCAATATCTCCACGGCGGCGGCCTTCGTGGCGGCCGGGGCGGGCCTCAAGGTAGCCAAGCACGGCAACCGCGCCGCCTCCAGCCAGTGCGGCTCCGCCGATATCCTGGAGGCTCTGGGGGTCAGGATAGACCTGCCCGCCGGGAAAGTCGCCGAGTGTATCGAGCGGGTCGGCATCGGCTTCATGTTCGCCCAGGTCTTTCACCCCGCCATGAAGCACGTCGCCCTGCCCCGCCGTGAAATCGGCATCCGCACGGTATTTAATATCCTCGGCCCGCTGACCAACCCCGCCCGCGTGGGGCACCTGGTGCTCGGCGTGGCGAGCCAAGAGTTGGGCGACAAGATTGCCCGTGTGCTGGCCCGCCTCGGCATTGAGCACGCGCTGGTAATCCACGGCCGCGACGGCCTCGACGAGCTCTCTATTAGCGATAAGTCGCTGGTCTGGGACATTACGAAAGACAGCGTATCGCCCCCGCGTGAGGTCACCCCGGCCAGCTTCGGACTGAAACAGGGAAATCGCGCCGAAATCCTGGGGGGCACGCCGGAGGCGAACGCCGCTGCCTTACGTAAAGTCTTCGGCGGCGAGAGAGGCGCTCTGCGGGATATGATAGTTATGAACGCCGCGGCGGCCCTGGTGGCCGCCGACATGACACCGGATTTCAGGGAGGCCGCCCGACGGGCCGCCGAGGCCATCGACAGCGGCCGCGCCGGTGAGAAACTGGAGGGGCTGGTGGCGACAAGCCAGCGGTTGGGTTGATGATGACCGGCACGATACTGGATAAAATCGTCAGCGACAAGCGGCAGGAAGTGGCCGAGGCCAAGCGCCGCGTGCCCCTGACGGCCCTGAAGGAGCGCCTCGACCGCCGGTCGCCGCCCTTCGACTTCGCCGCCGCGCTGCGCGCCGGCGAACTCAGGCTGATCGCCGAGGTCAAGAAGGCATCGCCCTCGCGGGGCCTGCTCGCCCCGCACTTCGACCCCGTCAAGCTGGCAAAGGCCTACGCCGCCGGCGGCGCGGCGGCCATATCGGTGCTGACCGAGGTCAACCACTTCCAGGGCAGCCTGGAGTATCTCGCCGCTATCCGACGCGAGGTCGCCATACCCCTTTTACGCAAGGACTTCATCTTCGACGACTATCAGGTCTACGAGTCCGCCGCCTACGGGGCCGACGCCATCCTGCTGATAACCGCCATCCTCAGCCCGGAAAAGCTCCGGGGGCTGCTGGCGCTGGGCGACAAGCTACATCTTGACTGTCTGGTCGAGGTGCACGACGAAGACGAGATGTTCCGGGCCCTCCTGGCCGGGGCGGCGATTATCGGCATCAATAACCGCGACCTCACTACCTTCAACGTGGACACCGATACCACCCGCCGCCTGCGGCTGCTGGCGCCGCCGGAGGTAATCGTCGTCAGCGAGAGCGGCATCAAGGACGCCACCGACATCAAGAAGATGAAGGAATGCAAGGTCGACGCCGTGCTCATCGGCGAGGCCCTGGTCACCGCCGCGGATATACCTGCCCGGATGAAGGAGCTGCTGGCATGACGCGCGTCAAGATATGCGGCATCGCTACCGAGGAGCAGGCCCTGGCGGCCGCCCAAGCCGGCGCCGACTTCATCGGGCTGGTCTTCGCCCCCAGCCCCCGCCAGATTACCCCGGCCCGTGCTAAAAAGATAGCGGCCGCCCTCAAGGCCAGCGGCGCGGCGGTGGAGACGGTCGGCGTCTTCGTCAATACCCCGGCCGCCAAGGTAAGTAAAATCGCCGCCGGCTGCGGCCTGGACTGGGTGCAGCTCAGCGGGGACGAGCCCTGGGGCTACTGCCGCGAGCTGGCCCGGCCGGTTATCAAGGTCATCCGCATCAGTCGCAGCTGCGGTTCGGAACCGGTCTGCCGCGACCTGGCCTACGGTCAGAAGCTGTTTGGCCGGCAGCGGCACATTTTCCTCATCGATTCCAGCGTGGCCAGCAAGTACGGCGGCACCGGCCGGACCTTCGACTGGGACCTGGCGCGTCCCATCGCGGTACGCTTCCCGGTCATCATCGCCGGGGGGCTGCGTCCGGCCAACGTGGCTGCCGCCATCGAGATAATCTCCCCCTGGGGGGTGGACGTGTCCTCCGGCGTCGAGACCAAGGGCGTCAAGGACATCATTAAGATACAAAAATTTATTCAAACCGTGAGGCAATGCGATGGCTAGGCCGGATAAGCGTGGCTACTACGGGGCCTACGGCGGTAAGTTCGTGCCGGAGACGCTCATGCCCGCCCTGGCCGAGCTGGAGGCGGCCTACGCCGCCGCCCGGGACGATAACGCCTTCCAGGAAGAGTTCGCCCGCCTCTGCCGCGACTACGTGGGGCGGCCAACCCCCCTTTACCACGCCCGGCAGCTCTCGGCGCAGGCGGGCGGGGCGTCCATCCTTCTCAAGCGGGAAGACCTGGCCCATACCGGGGCCCACAAGATAAATAACGCCCTGGGGCAGGGGCTGCTCGCCCGGCGCATGGGCAAGCACCGCGTCATCGCCGAGACCGGCGCCGGTCAGCACGGCGTGGCCGCGGCCACCGTCTGCGCCATGCTGGGGATTACCTGCATCGTCTACATGGGCGCCGAGGACATCCGCCGCCAGGCCTCCAACGTCGCCCGCATGCAGCTGATGGGGGCGGAGGTGCGCCCGGTAACCTCGGGCAGTAAAACGCTTAAAGACGCCATCAACGAGGCCATTCGCGACTGGGTGAGCAACGTGCGCACCACCCACTACCTGCTCGGCTCGGTGGTCGGCCCGCACCCCTACCCCATGATGGTGCGGGACTTTCAGGCCATCATCGGCAAGGAAACACGGGAGCAGGTCATGGAAAGTCACCGGCGCCTGCCGGACTACCTGGTGGCCTGCGTCGGCGGGGGCTCCAACTCCCTCGGCCTCTTTCATCCCTTTTACGCGGATAAGCAGGTCAAGTTCGTCGGCGTGGAGGCCGGGGGGCTGGGGCTGGCCAGCGGCCGGCACTCGGCGGCCCTGCTTACCGGGCGGGACGGCGTCCTGCACGGCACCCGCTCGCTGCTCATGGAGGACGAGCACGGGCAGATACGGGAGACCCACAGCATCGCCCCGGGGCTGGACTATCCGGGGGTGGGGCCGGAGCACAGTTTTTATAAAGAGAGCGGCCGTGCCGAGTACGTGGCCGTGACCGACGACGATGCCCTGGAGGGCTTTAAGCTCCTCAGCCGGACGGAGGGCATCATCCCGGCGCTGGAGTCCGCCCATGCCATTTACTACGCCGCCAAACTGGCCGCCGAGCTTCCCAGGGAGAAGCTCATTATCGTCAATCTATCCGGCCGCGGCGATAAAGACCTGGATATCGTCACCGGGGCGCTGGGGATGAAGCCATGAGCCAGATTAGCGATGCCTTCAAGCCGGGCCGCAAGGCGCTGATTGCCTATATCACCGCCGGCTACCCGGATATCGAGGCCACGCCGGAGATAGCCCGTGCCCTGGCCGAAAGCGGCAGCGACATCATCGAGCTGGGCATCCCCTTCTCCGACCCCCTGGCCGACGGCGCCACCATCCAGAAGACCAGCTACGAGGCCCTGCAAAAGGGCACCACGCCCCAAGCGTGCCTGGCAGTCGCCGCCGAGATACGTAAAACGGTCTCTATACCCCTGGTCTTCATGACCTACTACAACCCGGTGCTCAACTACGGGTTGTCCCCCTTCTGCCACAGTTGCAGTCGGGCGGGCATTAATGGTTTAATAGTCCCTGACCTACCACCCGAAGAGGGGGCAGAACTGGAAAAGATGGCCCATAAGCACAGCCTCGACCTCATCTACCTGCTGGCTCCCACCAGCACCGGGGAGCGCGTCGCCGCCGTGGCCGGGCATTCGCGGGGCTTTATCTACCTGGTATCGCTCACCGGCGTTACCGGCGCCCGCGACTCACTCCCGCCGGAGCTGGAGGCATTCGTGAAAGGCGTCCGGGAGAAAGCAAAACAACCGCTGGCGGTCGGCTTCGGCGTGTCCACCCCGGCCCAGGCCCGCCGCGTCGCCAGCGTGGCCGACGGCGTTATCGTCGGCAGCCGCCTCATGCAGCTCATCGATGAAGACCCCTCGCTGAAGTCGCTGAAGGAATTCGTTGCAGAACTGCGCCGTACCCTGGATACTACGGGGAAATAACCAACGCTACTAAAATAAAAGGAGGAAAAATGGAGAAAACCAAGTATCTTCTCGAAGAGAAGGACATGCCGACCCGGTGGTACAACATCCAGCCCGACCTGCCGGAACCACTGCCGCCACCCCTGCACCCCGGCACCGGCCAGCCCCTGGGCCCGGCCGACCTGGCCCCTCTCTTCCCCATGGAGCTCATCATGCAGGAGATGAGCCAGGAACGCTACATCGACATCCCGGAGGAGGTGCAGGCCATCTACCGGATGTGGCGGCCGACTATCCTGCATCGCGCCTATAACCTGGAAAAGGCCCTGGATACCCCGGCCAAGATTTACTACAAGTACGAGGGCACCAGCCCGCCCGGTAGCCACAAGCCCAACACGGCCGTCGCCCAGGCCTACTACAATAAAAAAGAGGGCATCAAGCGCATCGCCACGGAGACCGGCGCCGGCCAGTGGGGCAGCTCCCTCGCCTTCGGCTGCCAGTTCTTCGGCCTGGAGTGCAAGGTCTACATGGTAGGGATAAGCTATAAACAGAAGCCTTACCGGCGTATCATGATGGAGACCTGGGGGGCCACCTGCGTCCCCAGCCCCAGTCCGGATACCAAGGCCGGCCGCGATATGCTGGCCAAGGACCCGGACTGCCCCGGTAGCCTGGGCCTGGCCATCAGTGAGGCGGTGGAGGACGCCGCCGGCCGCGACGATACCCATTATTCCCTGGGCAGTGTCCTCAACCATGTCCTGCTGCACCAGACCATCATCGGCCAGGAAGCCATGAAACAGATGGAGATGGCCGGCGACTACCCGGATATTATCGTCGGCTGTATCGGCGGCGGCTCCAACTTCGCCGGGATGTACCTCCCCTTCGTCAAGGACAAGATATCCGGCAAGAAGAAAGACCTGCGCATCATCAATGTCGAGCCGGAGAGCTGCCCCACCCTGACCAAGGGACTATACGCCTACGATTTCGGCGACGTAGCCGGTCTAACCCCCCTGCTCAAGATGTTCACCCTGGGCCACGGGTTCATCCCCCCGCCCGTCCACGCCGGCGGCCTGCGCTATCACGGCATGGCGCCCATCATCTGTCACCTGCACAAGCTCGGTTTCGTCGAGGCCAGGGCCGTACCCCAGTTGCCCACCTTCGAGGCCGGTATCACCTTCGCCCGCGCCGAGGGCATCATCAGTGCCCCGGAGACCAACCACGCCATCCGCGTCACCATCGACGAGGCGCTCAAGTGTAAGCAGGAAGGCAAGTCCAAGGTCATCCTGCTGGCCCACAGCGGTCACGGCCACTTCGACATGGCCGCCTACGAGGCCTATCTCTCCGGCAAGCTGACCGACTACGCCTACCCCGAGGACATGGTACAGGAGGCCCTGAAGTCCCTGCCCGAGGTACCCAAATCGGCCTGAGGACAGCCTAAAAAAATACTAGATAAGCTGACCGACCCCCTTTCCGGAAAACGGGGAGGGGGTCGGTTTCCCTTAATACTAATTTAACAATTCTCGTGCTATAATAATTATTATATGAAAAGGCTGAATCCCAAGGCGCTGCTAATCGCC
>DAOUEH010000087.1:0-4963 GCA_034430635.1 Dehalococcoidales bacterium
GGCGAAATACCGGCAGGGCTAGCCGCTCCCGGCTTGAACGTATTCCCCCGAAGCGCTAAAGTGGTAGTAGGGGAGTCTATGCTCAGCTCAAGCGTCATCAAGCGCCTCCAGAAAATCGTCGGCAAGGAGAACGTGCTCACCTCTCCGGAGGAGATGGAGACCTATGCCTACGACGCCACCGCCATGTGGCAGCACCGCCCGGAGGCCGTCGTCCTGCCGTGCGACGCCGCCCAGGTCTCCGGGGTGCTCAAGCTGGCCGGCGAGCACCTCATCCCGGTCACGCCGCGGGGCGGCGGCACCAATGTCAGCGGCGGCTCGGTGCCCATCCGGGGCGGCATCGTCCTCTGTACCACCAGGATGGACCGGATAATCGAGATAAACCGCACCAACCTCAACGCCACCGTCGAGCCGGGCGTCGTCCTGCAGGACTTCCAGGAGGCCCTGGCCGGAGAAGGGCTCTGCTTTCCCCCCGACCCCCAGAGCTTCGCGGGGTGTACCATGGGCGGGGTAATCGCCGAGAACTCCGGGGGGCCTTCCTGCCTGAAATACGGCGTCGCCAAGCAGTACGTGCTGGGACTGGAGGTGGTGCTCGCCGACGGGCGCATCGTCAGGCTGGGCGGCCTGACGCCAAAGAACCGCACCGGCTACGAGCTGATGATGCTCTTCACCGGCTCCGAGGGCACGCTGGGCGTCATCACCCGCATCACCCTGCGCCTCATGCCGGCCCCCCGCGCCGAGAAGACCATCGTGGCCGTCTTCGGCGACGTGGCCACCGCCGGCGAGACTGTCACCGGTATCATCGCCCGCGGCATCCTGCCCGCCAAGGTGGAGTTCGTCGATAACTGGACGTTCGACAAGTTCCGGGGGCTGCTGCCGGAGGCCACGCTGGCGAAGTCCGAGGTCATCCTGCTCATCCAGGTGGACGGCCTGCCGGAGACGGTGGCCGCCGAGGCCGAGCAGGTGGCGGCGCTGTGCCGCGCTACCGCCGGGGAGGTGAGAGTGGCCCGGGATACCGCCGAGGCCGAAAAATACTGGCAGGCGCGCACCGCCCATTTCTCCGATATATCCAGTCGCGCGCGTACCATCGTCAACGAGGACGTCTCCGTACCGCGCGATAAAATCGCCGATTTCATCCGCCTCGGCCAGGAGGCCGCCCGCCGCCACGACGTGCCCCTGAGCTTCGCCGGGCATATCGGCGACGGCAACTTCCACCCGGTGGTACTCACCGATAAGGACGATAAAGAGCACTTCGCCCGCGCCCTGGCCTGCGTCGACGAGATTATCGAGATGGCCATAGCCCTGGGGGGCGTGCTCTCCGGCGAGCACGGCATCGGGCTGGAGAAGCGGCGTTTCCTGAAGAAGGCCTTGGACCCGGCGGCTATCGAGATTATGAAGCAGATTAAGAACGTGCTTGACCCCGACCACATCCTCAACCCCGGCAAAATCTGGGAAGAAGGGGATGAGTGACCTCACCCCCCCCCGCCCCGGGTGTATTTTTCCCCGCCCGGCCCGCCCCGGGGCATTTACGGCCAGTTCCGCAGGTGTGGCCTCCCCCTTCCTCCGGCGGGGGGTAAAGGGGTGGTGTCCACGGGCTAAGCCGCGGATGAGCCGAGGGCGGCCCGGGTGGGAATAGATAACTCCGTAAAGGAATCCGTACTTATTGAAAGAACCGCCAGTTAAAGAAAATAATGCCCTCGAACCTATCAAGAAGTTCGAGGCAGACCTGGACAAGTGCACCCGCTGCGGCTTCTGCATGTCCGCCTGTCCCGTCTACCGCGAGGAGCGCATCGAATCGGCGGTGGCCCGCGGCAAGCTCCGGCTCGTCCGGGCACTGCTCGACGGCGAGCTTGAGCTCAGCAGCGAGCTGGCCGATAAACTTAACATGTGCACCCTCTGCGGCACCTGCGCCGAGAACTGCCCGGCGGGGACGGAAGTCCCGGCGGTGCTTACCGCCGCCCGCGCCGCCAAGGTAAAGCAAAGGGGTGTGCCATTCCCCTATAGTATCATCTACCGCTGGCTGCTGCCGCGGCGGCGCCTCTTCGGCTGGGTGGTGCGCCTCGCCTCCTGGTTCCAGGGCATCTTCATGCCCAAAACGGAAGGCACGATCAGGCACCTCTCCCTGTTCCTGGCCGCCCTGGGCAAAGGGCGGCACATCCCCCAGATTGCCCCCAAATTCCTGCGCCAGCAGGTGCCGGAGGTGAACCTGCCCCCGGAGGGCGTCAGGGTAAAGTGCACCGTCGGCTACTTCACCGGCTGCATGACGGATTTCGTCTTTCCGGAGCTGGGTAAAAAGATAGTGGGCTTTCTCACCCGCCACGGCGTGGCGGTACACGTGCCGCGGGGACAGGGGTGCTGCGGGGCGCCGGTCTTCCTGGGGGCGGGCGACTTCGCCACCGGCCGCAAGCTGGCCGATGCCAACGTGCGGGCATTCCGGGACGTGGACTACGTTATTACCGACTGCGCCACCTGCGCCTCGGCCATAAAGGACTACGAGAAATTCCTGGCCGACACCGAGGCGAGAAAGCAAGAATACGCCGCCTTGGCCGGCAAGATAAGGGACATCACCGAGTTCCTGGTGGATGTCCTCAAGCTGCCTACATCGGCCTACCGCGTCGCCGCGGAGTTCCGGGGCAAGACGGTTACCTGGCACCAGCCCTGCCACCTGGGACGTCACCTGGGGGTGAAAGAACAACCGCGGCAGATACTCCGGTCGCTGCCCGATATAAAATACGTGGAGATGCCCGGGGCGGATACCTGCTGCGGCATGGCCGGTACCTTCAGCATATATTATTACGACCTGTCCCGCCGCATCGCCGACCGGAAGATGGCCTCGATTGAGTCCACCGGGGCGGATGTCGTCGTCACGGACTGCCCCGGCTGCCAGATACAGCTTACCGACGGCACCCTGCGGCGGGGCGCTCCCCAGCAGGTGAGGCACATCATGGAGCTTTTCGAGTAGGCAAGCCCCCCGGCGGCACCGCCCTGTCTCATCGGAAACAGGGAGAAATTGAGAGAAAATTGTTATAATTATATCCCTTACTGGCATCATAGCAGCCGCATATTCGCCACTTGACAACCCACAGGGGAGTGGATAGACTATAAGTCTGGTAACGCCCCGGCGGCTGGGGGCTATTGGGAGGGAGTGATGGCAGAGAAGAGGCCGAAAAACAGAAAAACCCCAAAGCAACCGACCGCGAGAAAGCCCTACCGCGGTTCCACGCCGATGACGGTGACAAACAAGGCAGCCGAGGATATGGCGCAGCAGTACCTGGATATAGCCGGAGTGATGATTCTGGCGACTGACGCCGATGTGAAAGTGACCCTGATAAATAAAAAGGGCTGCGACATCCTGGGGTACACGGAAGAGGAGATAATCGGCAAGAACTGGTTCGATACATTTATTCCCAAGGATAGAGTGGCGGAGCTGGAAGACATTGAGCAGAAGCTTAAGGCCGGGGAAATCACCTCGGTGGAATACCACGAAAACCCGGTACTCACCCGGAGCGGCGAGGAGAGGCTCATCGCCTGGCACAATACGGTGATGACCGATGAGGCGGGTAAGTTTGCAGGCTGCCTCAGCTCCGGGACGGACATCACCGAGCGCTGCCGGGCCGAGGAGGAGCTGCGCCTGCAGCGGGACTTCGCCCAGGGCGTCTTCGATACGGCGCAGGCCATCATGCTGGTGCTGGATAAGGAAGGCCGGATTAACAACTTCAACCCCTATCTGGAGGAGATGTCGGGCTACAAGCTGGAGGAGGTACGGGGCAGGTACTGGTTCGATACCTTCGTACCCGGACAGTACCGCAATAAAATCAAGCATTTATTCGATAAAGCCATCGACGATGTCAGGACGCGGGGCAGTACCGCCCCCATCGTCACCAAAGACGGGCGCTTGCGTGAAGTGGAATGGTACGACAAAACTCTGAAAGACCTCAGCGATAATGTCATCGGGCTGCTGGCCGTCGGCCACGATGTCACCGAGCGGAAAAGGGCCGAGGAAAGGCACCAGACAATCCTGAGTACAGCCCTGGACGGTTTCTGGATGATTGATTTAAAGGGCAAAATGCTCGAAGTTAACGATTCATATTGTAAGATGGTGGGCTATACGCGGGAGGAATTCCTGAAAATGTCCGTCGCGGATATCGAAGCCCTGGATAGTGCCAAGGATATTCTGCAACACATAAAAAAAATAGTTGCGCAAGGTTCCGACCGGTTTGAGACCCGGCATAGAAATAAACAAGGTTGGATAGTAGATGTTGATGTCAGTGCCAATTACCTTGACGTCGGGGACGGGCAGATATTTGTCTTCGTCCGGGACATAACCAGGCGAAAGCAGGCCAAGGAGAGGATAGAACACCTCAACCGCACGCTCCGCTCTATCCTCGCTATCAACCAGCTCATCACCCGCGAGAAGGACCGCGACGCATTGATTAAAGGCGTCTGTGAAAATCTCGTCGACTGCGGCTGCTGCTGCACCGCCTGGGTGGCCCTGCTGGACGAATCTCACAAGCTGGTAGCCCACAGCGTCGCCGGTTTCAGCGGCGATTTCTCGCCGATGGTCGAGATACTGAAGCAAGGTAAATTACCGCCCTGCGTCCGCAAGACGATGGGCCAGACAACGGTCGTCATCACCGAAGACCCCAGCACCGCCTGTGTGGGGTGCCCGCTGCGGCCGGAAAAGACCACCGTCGGTGGTATGTCCGTCAGGCTGGCGCACGGGGATAAAACCTCCGGCATTCTCTGCGCCTCAGTGTTACCGGAGACGCTGGCCGATAAGGATGAGATATCCCTCTTTAAAGAAGTCGCCGATGATATCGCCTACGCCCTCTATAATATGGAACTGGCCGCCCAGAACGAGCTGCTGGAGCAGGAGCGCCTGAGGAGAGCCAAGCTGGAATCCATCAGCACCCTGGCCGGGGGCATTGCCCACGACTTCAATAATCTCCTTACGGGGATTATGGGC
>DAOUEH010000088.1:0-4872 GCA_034430635.1 Dehalococcoidales bacterium
GGCTGGACACGGAGAAATAAATCCACTCTAAAAAAAGCTAGTGTAATGCCTCGGAGTAAGGAGGCGAGATGTCAAATCTTAAGCTCAAACTTTCCTGCCTTGTCCTTGTCCTCGCTACTATCCCGCTGGCCGGTTGTGCCCTGATAACCGGCCAAACCACGTATGAAGGTACACCCGCTGATACGGAGTTGGGGCGTATGCTCAGCCTGGTGCCCTATTCTTTCCTCGAGGAGCACGATATCTGGTTCGGCAACCCGGCCAAAGCCAAAGAAATGCACGGGCTGGGAGACCTGGGCAGTTATCAAGAAATCGGCAAGGTAATCGAGCAGATGCCGGAAGAAGAGCAAATGCGGTTGCTATCCGACCTGCTCGCGACGTTGGTGGCTCTTCCCCACTGGATCGAGCCAGAGGTAGCTTCTCTTACCGGCCTGGACGTGACGACGGCCGATCGTCTCCTCTGCGGCGATGTCATCCCTCCCCACGGCTACCTTATCTATGAGGGGGACTTCGATGAGGCGCTCATCGGCCAGAAACTTATCGGGCAGGGCTACACGAAGACGGGCTACGGCTGGTACTCCTACTACGGGATACGCGGCGATTTTGAGACGGATTTGAGGCACCCGCTGGGCAGACTCGTCCTTGCCAGCCTGAACCGGGTGGCCATCCTCGATGACACCGTCATTACCTCACCGGTCACGGCGGATATTACCGGCATCTTAGATGTGATGATGGGAAATACCCCTTCAATCATCGAAAATGAAGCCTGCCGGGCACTGGTTGCCAGCCTGGGCGACGTGCTGATGGCTACCCTGACCACATCGGAACGTATCATCTTCTCCGACTTGTCCGGCGAGGAAGGGATACCGGAGTTCAATTTCGCCGTCCCCGCCGACTGGGGAGTCCTGCGGGGCTACCGGATGGCCGCTCTGGGCTACCGTGCCGAAGGCGATAGATTTTACCTGGATATCGCGCTGTATTACGATAATGAAGCCAGCGCCACGGCGGACGGCAACGAAATCATCAAACGGATGAGCAGCTACAAGCTCGATACCTGGGGTCCATTTCCTGAAAAGGCCGCCTTTACCGACCACTACCTGCCGGGAGAGCCCGTGGTAACGCGATGCGCCGGGGGCTTCGTGCTCAAGATTACCTGCCAGAATCTACTATACCCCGAATACAAGTACGGGATTTCGATGGTCACCGGCAGTGCCGGCTGGCCCCTGCGCGACCTGCTCTTCCTGGCACCAGACCCGTCGCTTTACATCGCAAAGGAATAAAAGGGGCAACGGTCACCCGGCGAACGGCCCCTAAACGCCCTGGGCCATCTGGTAGGACTTGCCCTCGGTCACCAGGGCCGGGGCGATGACCATCTCGGCCCGGTGCATCTCCGGTATCGTGGCCGCCCCGCAGAAGCCCATGGCCGTGCGCAGCGCCCCCACCAGGTTCTGCGTGCCGTGCACCGCCGAGGTAGGTCCGAAGAGCAGCTGCTCCAGCGTGGTCGTCGTGCCCACCTTGATGCGCGTGCCGCGGGGCAGTGCCGGGTGCGGGTGCGACATCCCCCAGTGATAGCCCCTCCCCGGGGCACCTTCCGTCTGGGCGAAGTTGGAGCCGAGCATGACGGCATCGGCCCCGGCGGCAATGGCCTTACAGACATCGCCGCCTTTGCGGAAGCCGCCGTCGGTAATTATCGGCACATACTTGCCGGACTCGCGGTAATACTCGTCGCGGGCGGCGGCGCAGTCTATCGTCGCCGTAATCTGCGGGACGCCCAGGCCGAGCACCTCGCGGGAGGTGCAGGCGGCGCCGGGCCCGACGCCGACGAGCACCCCGGCGATGCCGGTGCGCGTCAGCTCCAGGCAGGCGCTGTAGCTGACACAGTTGCCGACGACGATGGGCATGGGTATCTGCTTGACCATCTCGGAGAATATCAGGCCGCGGTAGCTTTTGGAGACGTGGCGGGCGCTGGTGACGGTGGACTGCACCACCAGGATATCGCCGCCGGCCTCGGCGACAATGGGGGACAGGCGCTTGGTATTGGCCGGTATCAGCGATACGGCGCAGGCCACCCCCGCCTTTTTCACGGCGGCCACCCGCTCACCGACGAGCTTTTCCTTGATGGGCTCGGTGTAAATCTGCTGGAGGAGGGCGGTCACCCCGGCATCGGAGGCCCTGGCGATTTTATCCAGGACTTCGTCGGGGTTCTCGTAGCGGGCCTGGATACCGTCCAGGTTGAGGACGGCCAGGCCCCCGAGCTTGCCCATCCTGATAACCATATCCACATCGGTAACGGCATCCATGGCCGAGGCGACGATGGGAATCTTAAAGGTGAGGTTCTCGATGTGGAACTCGACGTTGGTCTGGTCAGGGTTGAGGGTTACGTCACCGGGCACTATGGCCACTTCGTCAAATCCGTAGGACTGCCGGAGCTGTTTGAACTTTGGAGTAGCCTTCGCACTGCACATTTATGTGCTATTCATTATAACCCATATCCCGGAAAATATGCAACCACTATTTTGCATTTCCGATAGTCGCCCCTGCTTTCCAAACGCCAGTAAAACCAATCCATTTGACAATTCTCCTCACAATCTATATAATTCGTTCACCAAATCAGAAACGACAAAGTATATTATGTTCTTTTTCACTATGTTGCTGGGGCTCGTCTTCCTCATTGTCGGGGGGATTGGCCTCTTTCATGCTAACGTCACTTTAACTGCGAACCCGGATTTGCGTTTTTATGCCAATCTCAATTTCGGTACGTTCGTCTTTGTCGGGCTGGCGATACTGATATTCCTGGCCATTTTCAACCGCGAGGTAGACTAAAGATATCTATTCCCACCCGGCCGCCCTCGTCATCGGCGGCTTAGCCCGTAGTTTCTGTCCCCCCATCCCCCTTTATCCCCCTCCCCCCAGGGGAAGGGGGAAATTGTTTTGAGAGGGGCTAGCGCCCCTCTCCGCAGGCTACTCCCCTGGTTAGAAACGGGGCGTTTAAGAGGGGCGAAGCCCATCTTTTCATTAAATTCCCCCTCTCCAAACAGAATGACCAAAGCCTCCCTCGGATGCCGAGTTTTGAGAGGGGGATAAAGGGGGTGAGGCAAAAAGGAGCTACCGCCCTGCAATAGCGAAAAAGAAAGTCCGGCTTACGGTCTTACCTGGCCGCTGCCGAAAATAATCCATTTATAGGTCGTTAGCTCCTTGAGTCCCAGCGGCCCGCGGGCGTGCAGCTTCTGCGTGCTGATGCCCACCTCGGCCCCCAGCCCGAACTGGCTCCCGTCGGTGAAGCGCGTCGAGGCGTTGACGTAAACGCAGGCGGCGTCCACCTCGTTGAGGAAGCGCAGGGCGGCGGCGTAGTCCCCGGTGATAATGGCCTCGGAGTGGCCGGAGGTGTAGCGCTCGATGTGGGCCAGGGCGTCTTCCAGCGAGTCCACCACCCTGACGGCCGCGATGAGCGCCAGGAACTCCTTGCCCCAGTCCCCGGCCACGGCGGGGACGAGTTTTAACGATTTATCGCCTTGGAGAATGGCCATTGACTTCTCGTCGCAGTGGAGCTCGACGCCGGACTTGTTGAGCTCCTTCGCCATTTTCGGCAGGTATTCGCTAGCGATGTCCTTATGCACCAGCACCGTGTCCAGGGCGTTGCAGACCGAGGGGCGCTGCACCTTGGCGTTATGGACGATGGACACGGCGCCGGCCAGGTCGGCGCTCTTATCCACGTAGGTATGGCAGACGCCGATGCCTCCGGCGACGACGGCCATGGCGGCGTTCTCGCGGACGAATTTAATCAGATTGGCCCCGCCGCGGGGAATCATCAGGTCCAGCACGTCGTTCATCTTGAGCAGGTGGTTGACCAGCTCGCGGTCGGTGTCCTCGATGAACTGCACACAGCCCGCGGGCATGCCGGCCTTATCGCAGGCCTCCTGAATGACCTTGACGATGGCCAGGTTGGAGTTGATGGTCTCCTTGCCGCCGCGCAGGATGGCAGCGTTGCCGCTCTTGAGGCAGAGGGCGGCGATATCCACGGTGACGTTGGGGCGGCTCTCGTAGATGGCCCCGATGACCCCCAGGGGCACCCGGCGCTTGCCGATTTGCAGGCCGTTGGGGAAGGTGCGCATCTCGAAGGTCTCCCCGACGGGGTCGGGCAGGGCGGCCACGGCGCGCGTGTCGGCGGCGATGGCCTTTAGTCTCGCCTCGTCGAGCATAAGGCGGTCGAGCAACGCGGCACCCAGGCCGGATTTCTCGCCGCTCTGGTAGTCCTTTTTGTTGGCGGCCAGGATTTCGTCCTTATGTGTAAGCAGCGCCGCGGCGATGTTCTCCAGGGCCTGGTTTTTGACATCGGTGGAGAGATAGGCCAGCCGGTGGGCGGCGGCTTTGGCGGCCTTCCCCTTGGCCTCAAGGCGGGCAACGGCTTCTTTCATTGCCTTTTTCCTTCTCGATGCTCCAGCGGGCCGGTGCCCCGCAGGCCGAAGCTGTCCACCACCAGCCCGAAGGAGGAGTAGGTCTTGAGGCTGGCGGTGCCGGGCCCCCGGCGGCCGTCGGCGAGCTCGATGATGTAGTCTCCCCGGGGCATTATACCACTATCCGGGGTAATCTCGCCCCACCAAGCCGCCCCGTCGCGGCCATTGGCGGCGGGCTGGTAGATATCGTAGGTGACCGGGCCGATGTATTTCCGGCGGCTGTCGTAGAGTTTGCCCCGGCCCCGGTGGTTTTGCATGTGTTTGTGGTTATTCCTCCAGGGAAAGCTGCTTGCCTTCCTTTTTCTTTATCTTTTGTGCTTTAGTGAAGGTGACGCTGGTCTGCGCCTGCATGGGCATGTCCACCGTTTGACCGTGCAGCAGTTCCTCTATGGTTAAAATCTGTATTTTAGGGAAATCTTTG
>DAOUEH010000089.1:0-3023 GCA_034430635.1 Dehalococcoidales bacterium
GCGCCTCCTTGACGCCAATGGTGTGGGACTTACGGTGAAAGACGCCCAGGTCGAGCACTAGCATCACCGGCACCGTAACGCCGAATATCAGCCAGAGGATACCATGACTAGACACGTTTCCTTTCTTCGGCGGCGGGGCTGGCCCCTTTTTCGAACCTGCTCCGGAGCTGCCCGCAGCCGGCGGCGATATCCCGCCCCCGCGACCGGCGCAGCGTGGCGTTGATGCCCAGCCGCCGCAGCTCCCGCCCGAAGGCGAGGACGGCGGCTTGAGCAGGCGGTTGGTACTTCGGGTCAGCGGTGGCGTTGGCCGGGATGAGGTTGACGTGGCAGTTGAGTCCCTTGAGGAGCCCGGCCAGGGCCCGCGCTTGAGTGATAGAATCGTTGATACCTTTGAAGAGGATATACTCGAAGGTTACCCGCCGCCCACTCGTCTGGCAGTATTCTCGGCAGGCGGCGAGGAGGGCCTCCAGGGGATATTTGCGGTTGAGGGGGACGAGCTTATTACGCAGGGTATCATCCGGGGCGTGGAGGGAGACGGCCAGCCCCACCTGGAGCCTTTCCCGCCCCAGCCGCCGGATACCCGGCACCAGCCCGGCCGTGGAGACGGTCATGCTGCGCGCCCCCAGCCCGAAGCCCTCCGGGGCGTTCAGCATGGTGATGGCCTGCATCAGGGCAGCGTAGTTGGCCAGCGGCTCGCCCATGCCCATGAAGACGATGTTGTCCACTTTCCTGTCCTGTTGTTTCAGGCAGCGGGCGAAGTAGAGCACCTGGTCGATAATCTCGCCGGGGGTGAGGTTGCGTACGAAGCCCTGCTGGCCGGTGGCGCAGAAGGGGCAGCCGACGGCGCAGCCCACCTGCGTGGAGGCGCAGACGGTGAAGCGGTTGCCGCCGGGCATCAGCGCCGCCTCGATAGTCTGCCCGTCGTGCAGGCGGAAAAGTGCCTTGACGGTGCCGTCCCGCCCGGCGGCCTCCTCCAGCGGCTCCAGACCGGAGAGCCCTACTTCTTGGGCCAGCCGGCGGCGGAAGGCCAGCGGCAGGTCGGTCATCTCGTCGTAGGATGCCGCCAGTCCCCGGTAGACCCAGGCCATAAGCTGCCCCGCCCGGTATTTAGGCTCGCCCAGCGAGGCCACCAGCCCCCGGAGTTGGCCGGCGGTGAGGTCGGTAATGCTTGTCGCGGTCGTGTCCATAAGTTATGTAAAGCGCTCCCCTGCCTTTGACATTCCCGCCCCTATCGGATAAATTGATGGTAAATATTATTATGATTATATCGTTAATCACCCCAAAAAGGAATGAGGCGTGATTGAGCGCCGCCGGCCTCGCGGCGTATAAAATAAATCAAGCGAAGGAGCCTGCAAATTATGTCTGCATCCAAGTACGACAAATTTTTCCTCACCGATTTCAAGGAGCCCTCCAACCTCCCGGCCGTGGCCGGGCCGCAGGCCTATTTCCGGGGCGCCCGCCAGATACCCGGGGCCAACCTCAACATGGGCTGGCAGCTCTTTATCGAGCCGATTTACCTGGAGAAGGAGCCCCACACCCACGACTTTGACGAGTACCTCATCTTCCTGGGGGGCGAGCTGCCCGACCTGTTCAGTTCCTTCCAGGCGGAGATAGACTTCAGCATCGGCAAGGAGGAGGAGAAGCGCGTCATCGATAAGCCCACCATCATCTTCATTCCCAAGGGGCTGGTGCACTGCCCGCTCAACTTTCGGCGCATCGATAAGCCCGTCCTTTTCCACGCCATCCTGCTTTCGCCCCGCTTCACCAAGACCATGGGCGGCCAGGAGTTCGCTTACGACGGGCCCACCGCCCCCGGTGCCAGGCCGATTATCGACACGTAAAGGCCGCCCCCGCCTGTGGTATAATACAGCCAATGCCGCGGCCTCCGGCCGAGAAAGGACTCTATTGAGAGGCATCAAAGTCTGGCTCCTGGAGACCCGCCCCCAGTTCCTCACGCTGACCGTGGTGCTGGCCTTTCTGGGCAGCGCCATCGCCTGGTACGACGGTGTCGCCCACGTCGGCTACGCCTGCCTCGCCGGGGCCGGCCTGCTGCTGGCCCATATCAGCGTCAACACCCTCAATGATTATTTCGATTATAAAAGCTGCGTCGACCTGGTCGCCCACCGCACACCCTTCAGCGGCGGGAGCGGTATTCTGCCCGCCGGGCTGCTCAAGCCGCGGCAGGTACTCTGGCTGGGCTTGAGCGCGCTGATACTGGCCGTGCCCATCGGCATCTATTTCACGGTGGTACAGGGGTGGGAGCTGCTGCCGCTCCTGCTGGTGGCGGCCTTCTTCATCCTGCTCTACAGCCCCTATATCCTCAAGCGCCCCTGGCCGGAGTGGGCCGCCGGGGCCGGCATGGGCACCCTGCCCGTGCTGGGGATGTATTTCGCTCAGGCGGGCCACTATACCTGGGAGCTGCTGGCGGCGGCGATTCCCTCCGGCCTGCTGGTGCACAATTTACTATTACTTAACGAGTTCCCCGACGCCGAGGCCGATAAGCAGGCCCGGCGCAAGACGCTGGTCATCACCATCGGCCAGCGGCGTACGGCCTTCTTTTACGCGGCGGCCTCCCTGGCCGTATACCTCTGGATTGCCGGGTGGGTGGCCGGCGGGGTCATGCCGGTCTGGGCACTGCTGGGGCTGCTGACGCTGCCGCTGGCCGCCAAGGCCGTTCATGGCGCCTTTCACCACGACGACCCCGCTAAACTCGTGCCGGGCATGGCCGCCAACGTCATGGTGGTGCTGCTGACACAGCTCTTGATGGCCGTCGGCTACATCATCGCCGGCGCAACTTAGAACGAGCATGGAAAATAACGAGATATTCCCACAGCCCCGCCCCCTGCACGGCATATTCGAGGCGGTGCCCCCCAGCTACGACCTTATCAACCACCTGGTGACCTGGGGGATGGACCGACGCTGGCGGCGCCTGGCGGCCCGGGTGTGCCTTGAAGATAAACCGAAGCAGGTGCTCGACCTGGGCTGCGGCACCGGCGACCTCAGCGTGCACCTGGCCCGCCTAG
>DAOUEH010000090.1:0-10793 GCA_034430635.1 Dehalococcoidales bacterium
TGATTCGCACCGTCGATGAAAAAGGCGACCACTTTGAGACGCAGCACCGCCGCAAGGACGGCACTATCTATGATGTGGAAATAAGCACCAACGGCGCCGCGTTCGCCGGGCAGAAGCTCATCTTCTGCGTCTGCCGTGATATTACCGAGCGCAAGCTGGCCGAGGCGGCACTAAAAAATAACGAGGAGCGTTTCCGCCTCCTGGCGGATAACTCCACCGACCTCATTTCACTTATACAACTCGTCCCTGAGGTCAGGACAGACTACGTGAGTCCATCCTGCGGGCGTATCCTCGGCTACAAGCCGGAGGAGTTCTACGCCGACCCCAAACTGGGGCTGGAGATGATTCATCCCGAAGACCGGGAGTACTTCAACAAGGCCGCCTCCCTGGAGAACAAAGGGCCCCACAAACCCATCTCCATCAGGATAGTCCGCAAAGACGGCGGGATAATCCATGTGGAGCAGACCCATACCATGATTTTCAACGAGCAGGGGGAGCCTGTCGCCATGCACGTCATCGCCCACGATGTTACCGAGCGCGTCAAGGCTGAGTCGGCGCTGCGTGAATCGGAGGAGAAATTCTCCAAGGCCTTCCGCTCCAGTCCCGAGTCTATCTCCATCACTAACTTAAAAGATGGCCGGTTCATCGAGGTCAACGACGGCTTCATCCGGGATAAGGGCTACTCCCGCAAGGAAATTATCGGCCACACCTCTGCCGAGCTGAGTCTCTTCATCAACCCCCACGAGCGGGACAACATCCTGAAAAC
Source organism: Dehalococcoidales bacterium (assembly GCA_034430635.1). Lineage (GTDB taxonomy): Bacteria > Chloroflexota > Dehalococcoidia > Dehalococcoidales > RBG-16-60-22 > DAOUEH01. Next base: position 767 of record DAOUEH010000090.1, read on the forward strand.
GGTTGAGGAAAAGGGCCAAGTCAGAAACCTCCAGGTGGAATACCACACCAAATCGGGGGCAATTCGCACCGGGCTCCTCTCCGCCGAAATCATTACCCTCAATGACGAGCCCTGCCTCATCATGATGAACAACGACATTACCGAGCGCCGCCGGGTGGAGGACGCCCTGCGTGAATCGGAGGAGAAATTCTCCCGGGCCTTCCGACGCAGCCCCAACTCCATCTCCATCACCACGTTGAAAGAAGGCATCTTCCTGGAAATCAATGATAGCTTTACGCGCGATAACGGCTGGACGCGCCAGGAGACCATCGGCCACAGCTCCAATGAGCTGAATATGTGGGTCAATCCGGAGCAGCGGGAGATGATACTCAAGAAGCTGCGCAAGGACGGCCAGGTGGTGAACCTGGAATACAGCTCCCGCACCAAGGCGGGGGAGGTACGCACCATGCTGTTCTCCGCCGAGCCGATTACCGTCAACGGGAAGGGCTGCATCATCGCGGTGACGACGGATATCACGGAGCGCCACCGGATGGAGGACGCCCTGCGCGAATCGGAGGAGAAATTCTCCCACGCCTTCCACGGCAGCCCCGAATCGATGACTATCTCCTCCATCGGCGACGGCACCTTTATCGAGGTCAACGAAAGCTATGCCCGCCTCACCGGCTACAGCCGGGAAGAGCTAATCGGCCATAACGTCACCGATTTCAGCATGTGGGCCGATGACGAGCAGCGGGAAAAGATTGTCCCGAATATACGTAAACAAACGAAAATGCATAACGAGGAACTCCTGCTCCGCACCAAGTCCGGCGAAATCATTACCCTGCTCTATTCCACCGAATATGTCCATATCGGCGGGGAGCTCTGCCTCCTCTCCGTATGCACCGATATCACCGAGCGCAAGCGGGCCGAAGAGGAGCTTAAGAAAACCGGGGCGCGCCTGGAGGCGGCCAACAAAGAGCTGGAGGCCTTCAGCTACTCCGTCTCGCACGACCTGCGCTCGCCGCTGCGGAGCATCGACGGCTTCAGCCAGGCCCTGCTGGAAGATTATACCGAGAAGCTCGATGAGACCGCCCAGGACTACCTGAAGCGACTACGCAACGCCAGCCAGAAGATGGGCGAGCTCATCGACGGCATCCTCAAGCTTTCCCGCCTCACCCGGGGCGAGATGCAATACGAGAAGGTGAACCTGAGCGAGCTGGCGCAGGAGATTACCACCCGCCTCCAGGAAGGGCAGCCGGAGCGCAAAGTGAAGTTCGTCATCACCAAAGACCTTACCGCCCGGGGAGATGTGCAGCTGCTCAGGGCACTGATGGAGAACCTGCTGGGCAACGCCTGGAAGTTCACCGGCAAGAGCCCCAGGGCGCACATCGAGTTCGGCCTCAGCCAAAACGGCGATAAGCCGGCCTTTTTCATCAAGGACAACGGCGCCGGCTTCGATATGAACTACGCCGATAAGCTATTCAACGTCTTCCAGCGCCTCCACAGCGAAGCCGAGTTCCCCGGCACCGGCATCGGCCTGGCCACCGTACAGCGTATTATCAACCGCCACGGCGGCACCATCCGTGCCGAGGGCGAGGCGGGCAAAGGCGCTACCTTTTACTTCACCCTGGATTAAAAAAAGGAGATAAGAAAATGGTTATTAAAAATGAAACGATACTGCTGGTCGAAGATAACCCCGATGACGTGGAGCTGACGCGGCGGGCCTTCCACAAGAACAAGATTGCCAATAACCTGGCGGTGGTCGGCGACGGCGTGGAGGCCCTGGACTACCTCTTCCGCCAGGGGGCCCACGCCACACGCCCTGTCGAGGACATGCCCAAGCTCATCCTGCTCGACCTCAAACTGCCCAAACTGGACGGTCTGCAGGTGCTGGAGCGCCTGCGCGCCGACGAGCGCACCAAGCTCACCCCGGTGGTCATCCTCACCTCGTCCAAGGAGGAGCACGACCTCGTCAGCAGCTACGAGTCGGGGGCCAACAGCTACGTCCGCAAGCCGGTAGACTTCAACAAGTTCGTGGAGGCCGTACATAATATAGGGCTGTACTGGCTGCTGATTAACGAATCACCCCATCAGCGGTAACCGCCGGGTACCACCCAACGCTGGAAAACGGGCGATGTGAAATGAAAGAAGAAATCGTGAAGATACTACTCATCGAGGATAACCAGGACGACTCCGACCTGATACAGAGGAGACTGGGTAAATCCGTCAATGTCCTGTTTGACGTGACCCGGGCGAAGACTTTAGAGGAAGGGATGGCTCAACTCGCCAGCGACACACCCGACCTGATACTGTCCGACCTCGGCCTGCCGGATAGCCACGGCCTGGACACGGTTACCAAGATATTATGCGAGGCGCCCCAGATACCCCTGGTGGTACTCAGCGGCTTCGACGACGAAGCCACCGCCATCAAGGCGGTGCAGGCCGGGGCCCAGGACTACCTGGTGAAGGGGCAAACCGAAGGTACCCAGATAGAGCGCTCCCTGACCTACGCCGTCGAGCGGGCGCGCCTGCAGCGCGAGCTGGAGCAATACACCCAGGAAATCACTTGCGTCCAGAATAACCTCCTCAAAATCCTGGATAACAACGCCGATGCCATCATCGTCGTCAACGCGGAGAAGCAGGTGCTTTTCGCCAACCCGGCGGCCGAAGTCATGCTGGGGAGCAAGAAGCAGGACCTCCTCAAGAAACCATTTCGCTTCCCCCTGAAAAAGGGCAAGACCTCGGAGATTATAATCGGCCACGGCCGGGAAAAGACCGTCGCCGAGATGAGCGTGGTCGGCGTCGACTGGGAAGGCAAACCCGCTTTCCTGGCCTCCCTGCGCGACGTCACCGAGCGCAAGCAGGCCGAGGAAGCCCTCAGAGAGAGCGAGGAGAAATTCTCCAAGGCCTTCCGCCGCAGCCCGGAGGCAATCGCCATTTCCGGCATCGACGACGGCAAGTTTTTCGAGGTCAACGACTCCTTCCTGCGCCAGACCGGCTACACGCCGGAGGAAGCTATCGGCAAGAGCTCCTCCGACCTGAACATATGGTCCGACCCCGAGCAGCGCGCCGCCATGGTGAAAACATTAAAAGAAAAAGGCGTGGTGAGCAACGAGGAGTACAACTTCCACACCAAGACGGGCCAGGAATGTATCTGGCTGTTTTCGGCGGAGGCCATCAATATCGGTAACCAACCCTGCATCCTCTCCGTGGCCACAGATATTACGGAGCGCAAGAAGACGGAGGAGGCGCTGCGGCGCAGCGAGGAAAAATTCCGCGAGCTCATCAGCACCTCCTTCGACGGCATCATCGCCACCGACCCGGAAATGAGGGTGGTCGTCTGGAACCAGGGGGCCACCAGGATACTCGGCTATACGGAAAAGGAGATGCTCGGCCAGCCCATTATGAAAGTAATCCCGGAGAAAGACCGGCGCAAGACGGAGAAGCTGCTGACCGCCCTGAACCGGCGCCGCCCGGGGCAGTCCCCCAACCGGACTCTGGAAGGCGCCTGCCTGAGAAAAGACGGCGCTGAGGTGCCTATTGAGCTATCCATATCGTCCCGTAAATCCGGGGAAAGCCATATAGTCACCGCCATCATCCGGGACATCACGCAGCGAAGAGAGGCCGAGGAAAAGCTGCGTAAAGTCGACGAGATGAAAAGGGATTTCCTCTCCAATGTCTCCCACGAGCTGCGCACGCCGCTCCAGTCCATCGGCGGTTTCACCAAGCTGATTATGAACGGCCAGGTGCCCGACGAGGCCACCCAGAAGGAATTCCTGGAGATTATCGACAGGGAGAGCCAGCACCTCGGCAGCCTGATTGATAACCTCCTGGACATGTCGCGGCTGGAGGCCGGCCGGTTCGAGGTCTATAAGCGGCCCACGCCGATAAGAGACACCTTCATCGACGCCGTCAAGAGCTTCCAAAGCCTGGCCCGCGAAAAGAATATTACCTTTAATGAAGAAATACCGGAAGCGTTACCCGAGATGGAGATAGACGCCGGCAGGCTGCGGCAGGTAATTACCAACCTGGTCGGCAACGCCATCAAGTTCAGCGAGCCCGGGGGCAGCGTTACGGTGCGGGCGGAGGCCCTCAAAGACGCGGTGCTCTTCCAGGTCTCCGACCACGGCATCGGCATCTCGCCGGAGACCCAGAAGCACCTCTTCGAGAGGTTTTACCGTGATGAAGGTGAAGTGGTCCGGGGCGGCACCGGCCTGGGGCTTTTCATCTCCAAGCAGATTATCGACGCCCACGGCGGGCGCATCTGGGCGGAAAGCCGACCCGGCGAGGGGAGCACCTTCAACTTCACCATCCCCCTCGGTGAAAAAACACCCGTTATAGCCAAAGGAGGCAACAATCATGGAAAAGAAAATACTGGTAATTGAAGACGACCCGGCGACCTCGAGGCTGGTGGATTATACCCTCCGGCACGAAGGCCACCAGGTAATCACGGCGGCCAACGGGCTGGAAGGGCTGCGGAGGGCCCGCAACGATAGACCCGACCTGGTCATTCTGGATGTCATGCTGCCGGGGCTGGACGGCTTCGAGATATGCCACCGCCTGCGGGCGGAACCGGCCACGGCCAAGCTGCCCATTCTGATGTTCTCCGCCAAGGCACAGGAGATAGATAAGACTACCGGCCTCAAGGTGGGCGCCGACGATTACCTGTCCAAACCCGCCGCGCCGGCGGAAATAGTGAGCCGGGTGGCCCGGCTGCTGGGGAGAAAGGCACCCAACCCCACCGAGCAGGAGCGAATAAGTGGCTAACGAGAAGAACCGACCCCCCGCGGCCCGGAAAGACTTGGGCGACCGCCTGGTCGAGGAGAACCTCATTACTCCGGAGCAGCTGACCGGCGCCCGGCAGCAGCAGCGCCGCAACGGCGGACGGCTGAGCGATATCCTCATCCAGCAGGGCGCCGTCAAGCCGGAGGAGCTGGCCGTGGTCCTCAGCATCCACCTCAATCTGCCCCTCATCGACCTGAAGCGGCATAAGGTACAGCCCCGGGCCCTGGCGCTCATCCCGGAGGAAATGGCCCGGAGACATACGCTGATACCGCTGGACATCATCAACGACTCCCTGATGGTGGTCATGGCCGACCCCGAAGACATCCGCACACTGGAGGATATCAAGGCCCAGGTGAAGATGCGGGTAGAGGCCGCCCTCGGCGTGCGCCCCGATATCGAGCGGGCTATCAACCTCAACTACCGCTCCGCGGACGCCATCGAGAAACAGGTAAGCCAGTTCGCCCCCGAGCCGGAAGAAAAAACGGATATCGCCGCCGAGGTCACCTCGACGACGCCGGTCGCCGAGACCCTCGACCTGCTGATTACCCAGGCCATCAAAGACCGGGCCTCGGACGTCCACATCGAGCCGCAGGAGTCGCGCCTGCGCATCCGCTACCGCATCGACGGCATACTGCACGATACGTTCTCCTTCCCACTTTCCATCCACCAGGCGCTGGTATCCCGCGTTAAAATCCTGGCCGGCATGGATATCGCCGAGCAGCGGCGCCCGCAGGACGGGCAGTTCTCGGTGAAGGTGGACGGCAGCGAGGTGGATATCCGCGCCGCCACCATGGAGACGCCCAACGGCGAGCGGGTCACCCTGAGAATCCTGGACAAGTCCCTTTCCTTCTTCACGCTGGCCGAGCTGGGCATGCAGCCGGCGGTGCTGGATAAATACCGGGCCATGCTCCGGAGCCCCCTGGGGATGATTCTGGCCGGCGGGCCCACCGGCTCCGGCAAGACCACCTCACTCTACGCCTCCATTAACGAGCTGAACCGCCACGAGCGGAATATTATGACCATCGAAGACCCCATCGAGTACAGCTTCATCGATATTAACCAGACCCAGGTCAACGCCAAGGCCGGGGTGACCTTCGCCAGCGGGCTAAGGGCCATCATGCGCCACGACCCGGATGTCATCCTCGTCGGCGAGATAAGGGACAAGGATACCGTCACCACCGCCGTGCAGGCGGCCCTTACCGGTCACCTGGTGCTCTCCTCCATCCACGCCAACGACGCCGTCGGCGTGCTCTTCCGGCTGATGGACCTGGGCGTGGAACCGGCCTCGGTATCATCCACCCTCATCGGCATGGTCTCCCAGCGCATGGTGCGCCGCATCTGCACCAACTGCCGCGAGACCTACCAGCCCGCCGAGGGCGAGAAGGCGTTTATCAGCGGCACCGGCGAGGAAATTAAAGAATTTTACCAGGGCACGGGCTGCAACCTCTGCGCCGGCACCGGCTACCGCGGCCGCACCGGCATCTTCGAGCTGCTCACCATGAGCGAGGCCATTACCAAGCTCCTGCGCGGCCACGCCAGCGCCAGCGAGATTAAGGCCCAGGCCGTCGCCGATGGCATGCTGACCATGAAGCAGGACGGCATTATCAAGGTTAAGGACGGCATCACCACCGTCAGTGAGGTAATACGCAGCGTCTTTACCATCTCCCAATAAAGGGAGTTCAAGAGGGGCGGCGCCCCTCTTCTCTCCCACCGGGGAGGGGTTAAGGGGACTGAAGGGATAAAATGGCTTTTAAGTACCAGGCCTACACACCGGATAAGAAGATAGTCCAGGGCACCATCGAGGTCACCTCGGAGGGCATGGCCGAGGACGCCCTCTACCGCGCCGGTTATCAATACATCCTCAACCTCAGGGAAACACCGGCGGCCTTCAACCTGGAAAGATTCCTGCCGACGCTGTTCGGCGTCAGGCCCCAGGAGGTCATCGACTTCTCCAACCAGCTGGCCACCTTGCTCGATTCCGGTGTCCCCATCCTCACCTCGTTACAGCTGCTGGGGGGCCAGAGCGCCCGGAAGCCCTTAAAGAAAATCATCCACGGCATCATCGAAGAGGTCAAAGGGGGCAACTCCCTCTCCCAGGCGCTGGGGAACCACCCCAATTACTTCCACGATACCTACCGCCAGGTCATCCGGGCCAGCGAGCAGGCCGGCCAATTAGGCACCGGCCTCCGCCAGGCCGCCCTCTATATGGAGAAACAGCTAATCACCGGGCGCAAGGTCAAGCGCGCCATGGTCTACCCCGCCTTTATCCTGCTCATGGCCATCGCCGTCACCATCCTGCTGATTACGGTAGCCCTGCCGCCGCTGGTCAGCCTCTTCCAGTCCGTCGGCGCGGACCTGCCCCTCGTCACGCGGGGGCTCATCGGGACCGGCTCCTTTCTCCTCGATAACGGCCTCTACGTGCTGGCGGGCATTATATTAGTTATTATCGCCGGTTTCGGCCTGCTGCGGCTGCCTTCCGTCCGGCTGGCGCGGGACGGCTTCTGGCTCAAGCTGCCGCTGGTCGGCAGAGTCATCATCGAGCGCAGCCTGCAGCACTTCTGCCAGACGGCCGCCATGCTGCTCAACGCCGGGCTGCACCTGCCCCTGATTCTGGAGATTGCCATCCAGACCAGCCGCAACCAGGTAATCCGCCGGGCGCTGGGCAAAGTGCGCGAGCGCCTTGTCCAGGGCGAGGGGCTGGCCGAGCCGCTGGCCGAAAGCGAGCTGTTCCCGCCCCTGCTTGCGGAGATGGTGGCCGTGGGTGAGAAGACCGGCTCCATAGACACGACCTTCGCCACCCTGGCCGATTTCTACGAAAACAAGGTGGGGCGTCGCATCGACGGGATGATAGCCATGATTGAGCCGGTGATGACGGTTATCGTCGGCATCGTGGTGATATTTATCGCCCTCTCCATGATAACCCCCATGTATACCATACTGAGGTCGATGTAATCGAGTGGTGGATGATATGAAACCGATGATAAAGCGAATTAAAATAGGGCAGCAGGGCCTGGGTCTGGTGGAGACCCTGGTGGCCGTGGCCATCCTGGGGATAGCCGTGGTGGCCTTTATCGTGGCCCTTTCGGTGGGCTCCACCGCCGTCGGCGGGCAGAACGAGGCCACCGTGGCCCAGGGGCTGGCCCAGTCGCAGCTGGAATATACCAAGAGCCAGGCCTACGACCCCGGCGCCGCTACCTACCCCGCCGTGGTGACACCGCCCGGCTATAACCTGACCGTCGCCGTGGCCTCCCTACCGGGGACCGACGCCGATATCCAGAAAGTCACGGTGACCGTCCTTCGGGACGGCGCCGGTGTGCTGACCGCATCAGATTACAAGGTAAACCGATGAAAATAACCAAAGGCCAGAGAGGGATGACCCTGGTAGAGCTGATGATGACCGTCGCCATTACCGGCGTAATCGTCGCCTTCATGGGTACGGCCATCTGGCAGATGAGCTCGGTGACCGCCTACGGCAACGACCGGCTCACCGCCCTGCACGAGCTGCAGAACGCCGCCCGCTGGTTCAACCTGGACGGGCAGCGGGCCACCGCCGCCAGCGCCGGGCCGGGCACGCTGACGCTGACCGGGACGCCCTCGGTGACCTACGCTTTGACCGGCACCGAGCTCCGGCGTACCGCCGGGGCCCAGCCTCTGGTGGTAGCCCATAACATCTCAAGCGTCAGTTTTACGGTCAACGGCCGCGTCGTCACCATGTCCCTCACCTCGGCGCCGGAAGGCCAGTACGGGGTGAGTGAGACGGGGACATATCTCGTCAATCTCAGACCGGCGGAGGCAGACTGATGAAAGGCGAAAAGGGAGCGGCCCTGCCGCTGGCTATTATGGCCCTGGCCCTGGGGTCGCTGGTGATAATGCCCTTCCTGGGCCACGCCTCAAGCACTCTCATCGGCTCCGGCGTCTACGAGCAGGGGCTGGCGGAGCGCTACGCCGCCGACGCCGGCATCGAGTACGCCGTCTGGGGGCTGATGAGCGAGACGCTGGTGGTGCCCGAAGGCAGCACCGTGCCCCTGACACCTTTTATGCTTAATGATAAGAACGTGACCGTCAGCGTCTATAACCAGGGGTCAGACCAGTACCTGGTTACGGCCACGGCCCTCTCCGACGACGGCCACAGCACCACCATCGAGAGCGTGCTCTCGGCGGGCGGCGGCGCCGACTATTACGACGGTGACATCACCCTGGGGTGGCACGAGACCCATACCGGCGACCTCCTGGCCGATGGCTATATCAACCTGAGTAGCGAGGCGTCGATTATCGGGGGCGCCTACGCCACCGGGGATATCATTATGGGATGGGCGACACTGATTACCGGCGACGCCGCGGCCGGCGACGATGTCCACCTCGGCTCGCAGGCGACCATCGCCGGCAGCGTCAGCGCCGCCGACGATATCGTGATGGACTGGCGGGCCGAAATCGGCGGCGACGCCTGTGCCGGCGGAGACCTTACACTCTACAGCGAGTCCGGAATCGGGGGCGACGCCGCCGCCGCCGGGAACGTCAATATGGGTTGGAGTGCTAATATCAACGGCGACCTCTACATTACCGTCGGTAATAAGAACCTGGTCATGGAGAGCCAGGCCAGAATTTGGAACAATGTCTACGTCATCGGCAACATTAACAATGTCTCGCTGGGGTATCAGACAATGATACAGGGCGGCCTTTACATCACCGGCACCATTACGGGCACTCTCACGCTGGGGTGGGAGGCCGTCATCGCGGGAGGAGTCCACGAAAATTACTCCGGCAGTATTCCTCCGCCGCCGGTAGGCCCGTCGCTGCCCACGGGGGGAGACGATATCGTCATTATCTCGTGGGAATGATAACGCCTGAGCCGTAAGCGGCTCAAAGGGGAAAACAATGAAGACAAGAAGGTTACTGATAGTAATACTGGCCATCGCCACGCTGGTGGTCTACTACATCATGGGGACGGACTACCGCCAGGAGGGCCAGTCGGGCGAGGCGCTGGCCGCCCAGATTAACCAGGCGGCCCAGGAGCTGGCCCAGATAGCGCCGACTCCCACCGACCTGGCGGCCCGGCTGGCCGCCGCCGAAGACTCGCTTGCGGCGGCCCAGAACGCCTTCCCCGAAAGGCCCGGCAGCACCGAAATTATCGATACCATCCTGAAGCTGGCCGAAGACACCGGCGTCGATGCCGTACCCCTGGTCACCCAGCCCTGGATGGAGGAGTTCGTCAACGAGGAGGTCTACACCGTCTTCCGGCTCAATATCACCGCCTCCGGGACGT
>DAOUEH010000091.1:0-5885 GCA_034430635.1 Dehalococcoidales bacterium
TGGCTAATTTCATGTATAATAAAGGGCATTCAGGATGATATTCGCCCGCCCGAAAGCGCCGTCGGCGGGCCAAAAGAGGGGGGTAAGGTCAATTATTACTTCAAATAAGAAAAAGACCACCTACCAGCCGCGAACCTACCGCCACTGGGTCGAGGGGAAAGACCTGGTCGCCTTCAACGTGGTCATCAAGGAAACCGACCTCTATATCCGCGCCGGCATCGACCTCACCCGCCAGGCCAGCCGCATCGTGCACAAGTACCGCTACCAGCTGGAGGGCTATATCAGCGGTCACCCGGACTTCGCCAGGTCGCTGAAGCCGCTGGCCGTCCGCCGCTTCGCCCCGGATATCGTCAAGGAGATGGCCCAGGCGGGCCAGGCAGCCGGCGTCGGCCCCATGGCGGCCGTGGCCGGGGCCATCGCCGAGCGCGTCGGGCGGGACCTCCTGACCTACTCGCGGGAGATAATCGTGGAAAACGGGGGCGATATCTTCCTCCAGGTGCAGAGCCGCAGGACTATCGGCATCTACGCCGGGGACTCGCCGCTGACCGGGAAAATCGGGCTGGAAATCGAGCCGGAGGCCACGCCCCTGGGCATCTGCACCTCCTCGGGGACGGTGGGGCACTCGCTGAGCTTCGGCAAGGCGGACGCCGTGGTGGCCGTCGCCCCCTCCACCGCCCTGGCCGATGCCGCCGCCACGGCCATCGGCAACCGCGTCGGCGGGGTGGGCGATATCGATAAGGCCACCGAGTTCGGGCGGGGGATAGACGGCCTTACGGGCCTGGTGATTATCGTCGGTGATAAGGTGGGGGCCTGGGGCGACGTCAGGCTCTGCGAGACGGGGACTTAAGCCGCTATTCCTCTATCTTTATCTCAATGGGATTCAGAACCCTGTCCACACCCTTGAGGGGCGTTATCATGCCCTCCAGGGTGCTCTTGATAATCTCGATGGGGAAATACTTCAGGGGGACATCGGCGTTATTGAGCGCAATTTTCACCTGCCCCTCGTTATCGACGCTAAGCTCCAGGGTCTCTATTTTGCCTGTATCGTTCAGGCTGGCGATAATGCCGCCGACGACGTGGTCGATATAGCTCTCTACGAAGTAATCGAGCTCGATGGGCACGTTATTCACGGAAAGGCTCACGCGCTTGGTCACTATCTGTTCTCCTCTCTGGGACGCTTACCCGGATGCCGCCCACCAGTATAGCATAATGGCCGGAAGCGAGCCAGACCTCCCCCCTACCACCGGAAGAAGGCCCGGCATTATGCCTCTACTTGTGTTTAGGCGAGCCCGCGTAGCGGCCGCTAGCTCTTGAGGCGTACCAGGACGGTGCCGGTGGCCACCAGCGCCAGCCCCATGATTACCATAAAGGCCCCGGCACCCAGCGCTATCTGCGTCACGCCGAAGCCGAGCACGGCCAGATACAGGTAGTTCTCCAGGTTGAGCGCCTGGGCATAGGTCAACTGCTGCAGATTGGTGGGGTCGTACTGTTTGCCTCCCAGCAGGTCGCCGTAGGTGGGGGCGATAGTGTGGCGGTGCTCGCGGACGGTATCGCCGGCAATCTCGGCCTCTTTGGCCGTATCGATGACCTCACCGGCCGCCAGCTGGTCGCTGGGGATGCCCAGCGTGATTTGCTCCTGCTCCATGGCCGTCCTGAGCAGGTTGTCCTTGGCGAAACCCTGCCCGACGAAGACACCGCCGATGGCGATGCCCGCTACCCCCAGCACGATGACGAATATAGCCAGAATCTTGGTAATATTCATTTCCTGCCTCCTTATTTTCGGTGGAACCATTAGTAACAATTTTAATTTTTCACCAACCGGGTGTATGTGATTTAAATCACATGGCTGCCAATACGAAACAGGCGGGGCTGGAAGCGCCGGCCTTATTTGCCCCCGGCGAAGACCTCGTCCAGCTTGGCGGTATTGAAGCCGACGATGATTTCTTTGTCATCGATGATGATGGCGGGCACCGCCATCTGCCCGGTCTTGGCTATCATATCCTTAGCGGCGTCGCGGTCAGCGGCCACGTTGTGCTCCGTGAAAGCAATCCCCTTCTGCGAAAGATACTCCTTCGCTTTCTTGCAGTATGGTCAGGTGGGCGTGGAATAGATAACTACTTTTCTATCGGCCATTTTTCTCCTTCTTTTTGATGATTGGTGTGTATCCTGCCGTAAAATACCAGCCGGTGCGGGCTACGGTAAACGGCGCGGTATCTTAAGTATATCTTACTCTTCTCCCGGGGCGATTTATGCAACTTTTGTCACATACAGCGGCGGCCGCCGCGGGTAAAATACTGGTTAAGCTGTCCGGCTGTGTTGACAGTGGCCTTATTTAGTTTTATCATTCGTTACGCAGCACCGTGCGGCAGCGGCCTACCGAATCACCTGCCGACACAGAGGAGGTAACTCATGGCGAAAGACCAGGCAACCACACTGGCGGCCCTCAAGGCCGCCGTTCAAATGGAAATCGACGGCAAGGAGTATTATCTCAAGGCGGCCGGGGCCAGCACCAACGAGCTGGGCAAGAAACTCCTTACCAAGCTGGCCGCCGAAGAGGATTTACACCGTAAGACCTTTGAGAATATCTACGCTACCCTGAGCCGGAAAGAGGGCTGGCCGGAATCAAGAGTCCCTCACGACGGCGGCAAGGGTCTCAAGACGGTCTTCTCCGAGGCCATCCGGGGCATGGGCCGGGACTATCAGGCCATCCCCACCGAGATGGATGCCATCCAGACGGCCATGAAAATGGAAAACAAGACCTACGACTTCTATAAAAAGCAGGCCGCCGCCGCCAGCTACGACGGCGAAAAGGAGTTCTACGAGGACCTGGCCGCCCAGGAGGCGGAGCACCACAGCGCCCTCCTGGACTACTTCGAGTTCCTCAAGGACCCGGCGGACTGGTTCACGCAGAAGGAGCACCACTCCCTCGACGGCGGCTAAAATACTAACCGGCGGAAAAAGCCCGGTTACGGAGTATAACTATGCTGAAAATAAAAGACCTCTCCGTGGCGGTGGAAGGCAAGGAAATCATCCACGACGTCAACCTCTCCATCCAGAACGGCGAGACGCACGTCCTCTTCGGCCCCAACGGCGCCGGTAAGAGCACCCTGCTCATGGCCATCATGGGCTTCCCCAAGTATAAAGTCACCCGGGGCTCCATCCACTTCAAGGGCAAGGAAATCACCCGCCTCACCGTGGACGAGCGGGCGCGGCTGGGCATCGGCATGTCGTTCCAGCGGCCGCCGGTGGTGCGGGGCGTCAAGACGCGGGACATGGTGGCCGCCTGTTTGAAGAGTAAAACCGACGACGCGGCCATCGGCCAGCTGGCCGAGAAGGCCGACCTGAGTGAATTTTTAGAGCGCGACATCAACTACGGCTTCTCCGGCGGGGAAATCAAGCGCTCCGAGCTGATGCAGCTCCTGGCGCAGAAGCCGGAGCTTACCCTGCTGGACGAGCCCGAGTCCGGCGTAGACCTGGTGAACATCGTCCTCATCGGGGAGCTGATGAACGACCTCCTGGAGAAGAACTGCCCCATCCAGTACCGCAAGTGCATGGGGCTCATCATCACCCACACCGGCCATATCCTGGACTACGTCAACGCCCGCACCGGCTACGTCATGTGCGACGGCACCATCGGCTGCGTCGGCGACCCCCACGAGATGCTGGCGACCATCCGGGAGAAGGGCTACGACGAATGCATCAAATGCTACCTGGGGAGGCTGCCTGTAAGTGACTAAATCCGCAACTTCCGCAAGCGATAAAGAGAAAGCCAGGGTGGCGGCGGCCAAGAAGGCCGCCCTGGGTGAGGACATCGACCTGAGCCGCTACGCCGGCTCCACCGAGGAGCACCCCTACGAAGAAGACCCTTCCCGGCTCCCGGCCAGGGCCAAGGAGCAGATGCTCACCGCCGGGGTCATGCTCGACGACCCGTCCCAGCGTTCGGGGACGTACATCCAGATGGACAACACCCCCGTCCACAGCTCCGTCAGCCAGGACGGCGTGGAGGTCATGCCGGTGGGCCAGGCCATGGAGAAATACGACTGGATGGGCGACTACTGGTGGAAGGCGGTGCCCATCGACCAGGACAAGTACACCGCCAACATCGAGCTCAACCAGTACAGCGGCTATTTCATCCGCGCCCTGCCCGGCCAGAAGACGCTCTTCCCCGTGCAGTCCTGCCTCTACCTGGCCAAGGACAAGCTGATGCAGAACGTGCATAATATCATCATCGCCGAGGAAGGCTCGGAGCTGGACATCATCACCGGCTGCACCACCGCCACCGCCGACGAGCCGGGGCTGCACCTGGGAGTATCCGAGTTCTACATCAAAAAGGGCGCCAAGGTCACCTTCACCATGATACACAGCTGGAGCCCGGAAACAGCGGTACGCCCCCGCAGCGCCGTCGTCATCGAGGAAGGCGGGCTTTTCTTAAGCAACTACCTGCTTATGAAGCCGGTGCAATCGCTCCAGATGAACCCCCTGGCCAGATGCGTCGGCGACGGCGCCACGGCACGCTTCAACAGCGTGCTGGTCACCGGGGCGGGCTCGTCGCTGGACGTGGGCTCGCGGGTCATCCTCGACGGCAGGGGCGCGCGGACGGAGATAATCTCGCGCGCCATCACCACCGGCGGGACGATTATAGCCCGCGGCTACATCGAGGGCAACGCCCCGGACTGCAAGGGCCACCTGGAGTGCCGCGGCCTGATTCTGGGCGAGAAGGGCGTCATACAGGCCATCCCCGAGCTCAAGGGCACCCTGGCCGGCATCGACCTCTCCCACGAGGCCGCCGTCGGCAAGATTGCCGAGGAAGAGGTGGAGTACCTCATGGCCCGCGGTCTCACCCGCGACGAGGCCACCGCCGCCATCGTGCGGGGCTTCCTCCGCGTGGACATCGAGGGGCTGCCCCCGCTGCTGGCCGAGGAGCTGAAGCGGGCGGTGGAGGCCAGCCAGGAAGAGGTAATGTAATCCCGCTTTCCCGGAGGTGAAAATGAATCTCAACGCCCTGCAAAAGCTCGGCTACGGCATGTATGTCGTCGGCTCGCATAAGGGCGATAAGCTCAATGCGCAGATAGCCAACACCGTCTTCCAGATAACCTCGGAGCCGCCCACCGTGGCCGTGAGCATCAACAAGCAAAACCTCACCAACGAGTACATCAAGGCCAGCGGCGTCTTCGCGGCTGCCATCCTCTGCCAGGCCACGCCCCTGCCCTTCATCGGCGGCTTCGGCTTCAAGTCGGGACGGGACGGGGACAAGCTCAAGGGCGTCAGCTATAAAATCGGCCGGACCGGCGCCCCCATCGTCACCGACCACGCCACGGCCTACCTCGAGGCCGAGGTCATCCAGTCCGTCGATGTCGGCACACACACCATCTTCATCGGCAAAATCGTGGCGGCGGAGGTGCTCACCGAGGACACCTGCATGACCTACGAATATTACCATCAGGTAAAACGGGGCACCACCCCCAGGACGGCCCCCAGCTATATCCCCCCGGAAAAAGGAGGCAAAAAGTAAATGGATAAATACGAATGCACTGTCTGCGGCTATATCTACGACCCCGCCGCCGGCGACCCCGACGCCGGCATCGAGCCGGGGACACCCTTCAAGAAGCTCCCCGACGACTGGGTATGCCCCGTCTGCGGGGCGGCCAAGAGCGAGTTTAAGAAGCTTTAGCGAAAAAAAAGTTGCCGGAATACTAGCGCCGCATTACAATGAAGCAGTGGGTCATAACGAAGTAACCCAGGAGGGAACCGATGGATAACGAGAAAATCATTGAGCTGCTCAACGCCGACCTGCAAAACGAGCACGGCGCCATCATCCAGTACCTCACCCACGCCTACGGTATAGGGGAGGGCGAGGTGGCCTGCGAGGTCGAGGCCCTGGCGCG
>DAOUEH010000092.1:0-2854 GCA_034430635.1 Dehalococcoidales bacterium
CGCCATCGTCGGGGCCACCGGGCTGGTGGGGCACGAGTTCATCAGGATACTGGTGCAGCGCCGCTTTCCCATGGCCGCGGTACGCCTCCTGGCCTCCGACCGCTCGGCGGGGAAGCGGCTGCCCGTCGGCGACAGGGAAATCGAGGTCGAGGAGACCACCACCGCCTCGTTCGCCGGGGTGGATATCGCCCTCTTCTCGGCCGGGGCCGAGCAGAGCCGCCACTTCGCACCCATCGCGGCCGAGGCCGGGGCCGTCGTCGTCGATAACAGCTCCGCCTGGCGGATGGACAAGGACATCCCCCTGGTCGTCCCCGAGGTCAACCCCGAGGATATTAAATTACACAGGGGCATTATCGCTAACCCCAACTGTTCCACCATCCAGATGGTGGTGGCGCTCTACCCGCTGTATAAGGTCAATCCCATCCGGCGCATCGTCGTGGATACCTATCAGTCGGTATCCGGCACCGGCTCCGCCGCCGTGGAGGAGCTGCGGACTCAGGCGCGGCAGGTGCTCGCCGACGAGCCCACCGTCCCGCACGTCTACCCCCACCAGATAGCCTTCAACGTCCTGCCGGAGATAGACGTCTTCCTGGACAACGGCTACACCAGGGAAGAGTGGAAGATGATGGAGGAGACCCATAAAATCATGCACGCCCCGGATATCGCCGTCTCGGCCACCTGCGCGCGCGTGCCGGTGCTGGTGGGGCACTCCGAGGCCGTCAACGTGGAGTTCTCCCGCCCCATGCCGCCGGAAGAGGCCCTGGAGATTCTCTCGCGGGCGCCGGGGGTCAAGGTGCTCGACGACACCTCCGTCAGCCTCTATCCCCAGCCGTGGGCAGCCGCCGGCACCGACGAGGTCTTCGTGGGACGCATCCGCCAGGACGCCTCGCACCCCAACGGCCTGGTCATGTGGGTCGTGGCCGATAACCTGCGCAAGGGGGCGGCCCTCAACACCATCCAGATTGCCGAGGAGATGATTAAAAGGGACTGGGTAAAACCGGAAGGAGGCCTGTAAGATGAAGCAGCTGGGCAGAGCACTCACCGCCATGGTGACCCCGTTCAAGGACAGCGGCGAGGTGGACTACGAGCAGGCGAAAAAGCTGGCGCTGGCCCTGCTCGCTTCCGGCAGCGACGGCATCGTGGCCGCCGGCACGACGGGTGAGGCCCCCACCCTCTCCTGGGAGGAAGAGCTGCAGCTCTTCCGGGAGCTGAAAGACGCCATCGGCGATAAAGGGACACTGGTCGCCTATACCGGCTCCAACAGCACCCGCGAGGCCGTGGAGGCCACCAGGGACGCGGAGAAGATAGGGGTGGACGCCTGCCTTTCGGTGGTGCCCTCTTACAACAAGCCCAACCAGGAGGGCGTCTACCAGCACTTCAAGGCCATCGCCTCCGCTACCAGCCTCCCCGTCATCATGTATAACATCCCGGGGCGCGTGGTGGTCAACATGGAGCCGGATACCATCGGGCGCTTGAGCCGGATTGATAATATCGTCGGCGTCAAGGAGGCCAGCGGCAACATCGAGCACGTCGCCAAGACCTTAAATGCTGCCCGGGACGGCTTCCTCATCTGGAGCGGCAACGATAACGATACCTTCCCCATCATGGCGCTGGGGGGCTACGGCGTTATCGGCGTGACCACGCACCTGGTGGGCAAGCAGTACAAGAAGATGATTGACATCATCCTGAGCGACCGGATTGCCGAGGCCGCCGCCATCCACCGCCATCTGGTGCCGCTGGTGAACGCCATGTTCTCGGCGCCCAACCCCGCCCCGGTGAAGTACGCCCTCAACCACCTGGGCTTTCCTGTGGGCGACCCGCGCCTGCCCCTCTTACCCCCCGACGAGAAATCTGCGGCGCTTATCCGCGAAACACTCAAGAACTATAAGATTGACCTGAAGATTTAGGGCATAAACCAGGGGAAATTGTTACCCGCCCTTTACGGCTGGCACCGGGGGCGAATCATGAGATGTTTTATTACTTGTATGTCATAGCCGGCCTGGCCTTACTGGCTTCTTTTATTGCCAATCGCGGCAAGACGCTCAAAGCACTCAAGATAGCTGCTAAGAGGTTCGCCAATATTTTACCCGCCTTTCTGGTGATGCTGGTTCTGATTTCCATTGTCCTGTTTCTAATCCCGGATGAAATGATTTCACGCTATCTGGGAACCAGCAATAAATCCGTTGGAGTTCTCCTGGCGGCTATTTTGGGTTCCATAACGCTGATGCCCGGCTTCGTCGCTTTCCCGTTAAGCGGCATTTTATTACAGAAAGGCGTTGCGTATACGGTAATAGCCACTTTCACAACTACTTTAATGATGGTAGGTGTGCTTACCTATCCGATAGAAAAGGCGTACTTCGGTGCTAAAGTAACGATATTGAGAAACGCCGTCGGCCTGTTGATTGCCCTCTGTGTCGCTGTGGTCATCGGTATTTTCTTCGGAGAGATTTTCTGATGAAACGGAGTAATATCGTCAAGCTGGCGGCCCTGGTTATCTATATCGTATTTCTGGTTGTTTCATTTTTACTGGATTATAGCCCCGGTGAAGAAATAGCCCGGAATTTTACCTCCTTTTCACTGGATATGCTCAAGATAATACCCGGCGCCTTCATACTGATAGGGCTGTTCGATGTCTGGGTGAAAAGAGAGACGGTTGAAAAGCATCTCGGTGATGTTTCCGGTATCATGGGATACGTGTGGGCGATACTTCTGGCTGGCGCTACCGTCGGCGGCCTGTATGTGGCCTTTCCGGTTGCCTATTCCATGTACAGTAAAGGGGCCAGGCTCAACGTTATCTTTACCTACATTGGTGCCGCCGCCGTTTGTAGAATCCCGATGACGATTTTTGAAGCGT
>DAOUEH010000093.1:0-12815 GCA_034430635.1 Dehalococcoidales bacterium
CCACGCCGTGCAGCCCGCCGGAGACGGCGTAGGTCTTGCCGCCGAACTTGGCCCCGGCGTGGAGGACGGTCATCACCGTCTCCAGGGCGGAGACCTTGGTGGTGGGGTGCACGTCCACCGGGATGCCGCGCCCGTTATCGACGACGGTGACGGAGTTATCCGCCTTGAGGGTGACGACGATGCGGTCGCAGCAGCCGGCCATGGCCTCGTCGATAGAGTTATAGGCAATCTCGTAGACGAGGTGGTGCAGGCCGCGCTGGTCGGTGGAGCCGATGTACATGCCGGGGCGCCGCCGCACGGCCTCGCGCCCGCCTAGTACCTGGATATCCCGGGCGGTGTACTCGCCGGCACCGAGCTTGCGGGCCTTCTTAGGGGCGGTGGTATCTGGCATTATATGTTTTCTCCGGTACGGGCGGGGTAACAGATGGGGTCAGGGCGGGTATCCGGCAAGGGCGCTGCGTGACCGGTGCAGCCGGGGGCTACACGGTGAGGGGCTGGCTGAGCGACCATTAATCCACACATATAGCCTATTGTATTTTAGCACATTTTAGCTACAAAAGGCAAGGTGTAGGGGGTGGAGTGGGTTACGAGGCTACGGCCTATGTAGCTGATGCAGGGGGTGGGCTGCCCTCATACCATCCGCGGCTTATCCCGTAGCTAGCCCCGCCCCTTCACCCCCGTAATGAAAGCATTTATCCCCCCGAAGGCGGGCGGGTATTCGGCGGCGGGGGGTTCTTCATCCCCAGGCGGAAGAGCTCGCCGGTGGCCTTGCGCTTCCAGTTCATGGAGATGCGCTGCTGGGTGGGGTGGAGCATGGTAATGGCCCCGGGGCGGGGGCACTCCTCCACGCAGCCGCCGCAGTACCAGCACTCCTCCGGGTAGACGACGATGGGCGGCTGCTTCTTCTCCGGGTTGGGCATCATAACGTCGGTGGGGCAGACATCGACGCACAGGTTGCAGCCGATGCAGATATCCGGGTTGAACTCAACGGCCTTGTTGGGCGTGGGCGGGTTGGGCACCATATAGGCTTTATCGTTCATTTTATTACCTTCCGTATCACAGCGTCCCGGGTACTTATAGCTTCGTACCGCTGTAGCGCTTGTAGTTCTCCTCCAGGGTGGAGGCGAAGGGGGGCTTGAGGTGGAAGTCCAGCGGCAGGTCGCGCACGCTTACCTTGCCGTCCGCCTGCTTGATGGGCAGGAGCTTATGCCACTCCGGCGGGTCCATGGCGGGGTAGTCCAGCCGGTGGAAGTCCAGGATGGAGTTAGATGCCCGGCGCTGCAGGGAGGCCTTGATGGCCAGTTCCCCCACGGAGATGAGGGCCTTGCACTCCAGCAGCCTGCCCAGCTCGTGGGGGTTGGAGGCGTAAGCGGAGGCCAGCTCGGTGGTCTTGAGCTCGTCGAGGAGTCTCAGGCCCAGGTTCAGCGTCTGCTCGTTCTTGTAGCGGCCGCAGTAGTCGCGCATGATGCGGGCGATGGCGGCGTTGATTTCCTTCCAGCCGTTGCCGCCTTTGCCCTGGCGGGTGGCATGATAGGCCGTTTCTCTTTCCCTGTCCACCTGCTCCTGTTCGATAACGGGCTCGGTAGCTGTTCGGGCGTAGGCGGCGGCGTGTCGGCCGGCGTAGCGGCCGGTGGTATGGGACTCGCCGTGGCAGCCGCCGCCGTAGATGGTGCTGCCCGCGCCGATGTAGAGCCCCTCCAGGTTGGTCTGCAGGTTCCAGTCCGTGAGGAAGCCGCCGCCGCCCAGGCTGCGGACGGTGGGCGGGGTATTGGGGCCTCCCGCCCAGTAGCAGGCGTTGAAGTAGCCCTCCACGGGCATGACCGGCGCCTGGAAGAGGTCTTTATCCGGGTCGAAACCGGCCTTGGTCATGGTATCGTAGATGGGGATGCGGGTCTTGCCCTCGTTGCCCACCATCATCCCGAAGGTACCGCGGCGCTCCGCCGCGGAGAAACGGGTGAAATCGGCGTAGAGGGGCAGCTTGAACTCGCCGCGGCGTATCCTCTCCACGATGTCCGGCGGGATGTCGTTGAGGCGGAACTCCTGGTTGGTGCGGGAAATCCCGATGCCGATGCCCAGCTGGAACTCCTGTCCCGCCTGCGGGTAGAAGCGGTCTTCCCACGACTTCAGCTCGTTGCCGAAGACATCCACCCAGGGCAGCTCCTTGCCCTCGGCGTCGACTATCGGCGTGCCGTGATAGGTGTTGGAGGCGTTGCCCATGCTGTAGGGCGCGTAGCCGAACCCGATGAGGGCGCCCGGCCCGCCGCCTTCCATGCCGACGAACTCGGCCCCGGCCTCCCAGCCGATGGCCTGGCCGACCCCGGCGCTGTTCATATCCGCCATCGTGCCCGAGGCCGTCGTCTCCGGGTCGAAGACGAAGAGCCGCCCCGCCCCGCCGGTGGCCACCACGGTGGCCCTGGCCTTGAAAACATAGAACTCGCCGGTGCGGCTGCTCACGGCGGTCGCCCCGACGACCCTGGCGCCCTGTTTGCCGCCCTCGGTGAGCAGGGCCGTGGGCGTCACACGGTTGACGATGTTCACGCCCAGCCGCTTCGCCTCATCGTATAACTTGGGCTTGATGTTCCAGCCCCAGACGCGGATGATGTGCCGGTTTTTATAATCGTAAGCGAACATCAGCTTGGTCTTCTCGTCGCGGAACGGGGCGCCCTTGAACTCGTCCTTTACATCCCTTATCTGGATGCCCATCCGCTCGCATTCCTGCAGGGTGTCCCAGCCCTCCTTGGTGATGATGTAGCGGACATGGGCGCCGGTATAGCCCTGCATGCTGTCGTAGCAGGCGTTGGTATACATCTCCGGGGTGACGCTGGAGCAGGGGTTGGTGACGGCGCCGTGCCAGTGGTCGACGCCCGCCCCGCCGGCCCCGCTCCGCTTGGCATGGCCTCTCTCCAGTACGGCTACCCTGGCCCCCGCCCGGGCGGCGTTGATGGCGGCCTGCAGGCCGGCCACCCCTCCGCCGATGACGAGGACATCGCTATCGACCTCGTTGACCTTGCCGTAGTCCACGGGGTAGGGCCATTCGGGGACTTTCCCGTTTCGCTGAACGTACTCGTGCCAGGTGCTCATGGGCGTATTGCCTCCTTAAGGTGTTCGCGCTGGGGACGGGTGTCTTGCCCAGAATGTTATATCCGCGGTGGGGCTTTGTCAAATGGGCAAACGCCCCCAAACGTGTAATTTGACTTTTAATTCCGGCGTTGTTATACTGCCAGCGGTGTAGCCGTTCTTTCCACAAGGACAGGCACCGATTTTCGGATGTATCATTTAATAAAAGAAGGAGGATAAAGCTATGTCCGGAGACTATGTAAATCTGCTCGCCGACCTGAAAGAGGATGAAGTCCTCAAGCTTACCAAGGAGAGGATTGATTCCGGCGAGGACCCGATGAAGATACTGGAGGATAGCCGCAAGGGCATGGGAATCGTGGGCAAGCGTTTTGCCGACGGCGAGTACTTCCTGCCGGAGCTGGTCTTTTCCGGTGAGCTTCTCAAGCAGATTACGGAGCTGGTCAAGCCGCACCTCAAGCAGGAGGCGGAAACCAAGCGCCTGGGCAAGGTGGTCATCGGGACGGTGGCCGGGGACATTCACGATATCGGCCTGAACATCGTGGATTTCATGCTGGATGTCAACGGCTTCGAGGTGACCAACCTCGGCGTCGATGTCCCCGTGGAGAAATTCGTGCAAGCCGTCAAAGACACCAAGGCCCCCATACTCGGCCTGAGCGGCTTCCTCACCCCCGCCTTCGACGCCATGAAGGAGACCGTCGAGGCCGTGGAGAAGGCCGGCATGAGGAAAGACCTCAAAATCATGATTGGCGGTGGCCAGATGGACAACGAGGTCTGCAAGTACGCCAAGGCCGATGCCTTCGGCAAGGACGCCATGGCGGCGGTGGCGCTGGCTAAAAAATGGATAGGTGCCAGTTAAAATGGCCAGGGAATGGACGGAGCTATCTCCGGAAGAAAAAAGGGAAGAACGCTTCAAGCAGTGGCTCTCTCCGCCGGGTGTCTCCTTCCCCACCCCACAGGCAGAGAAAGCCTACAAAGAGAGAGTAACCAGGTTCACCAGGGCATTTAAGTTACAGAAACCTGACCGGGTTCCGGTTATCCCGCCGGCTATGCAGAGCTATCCTGCCTACTATGCCGGCATGGACATGAATACCGTCATGTATGACTATGACAAAATGAAAAGTGCCTGGCTCAAGTTCCTCAAGGACTTTGAGCAGGACATGGATACTTTTGTGCCCCCGGTAATGATTCCCCCGGGCAGAGCCCTGGAGGCGGTAGACTATAAGCTCTACAAGTGGCCCGGTCACGGAATTTCCACCTCGGTGACCTCTTACCAGTGTGTTGAGGGCGAATACATGAAAGCCGATGAATACGATGCCCTCATCAACGACCCCTCGAACTACTGGCTGCGCACCTATATGCCGCGGGTCTTCGGCGCTTTTAAGGCTTTCAATACCCTTCCTCCCTGGACCAGCTTCGAAGAAATAGCTATCCAGAACTTTGTGCCGTTCGGTATGCCGGACGTGCAGGCTGGATTCGAAGCAATGCTCGAAGCCGGCCGGGAAAGTCTGCGCTGGTTATCCGTTGTCGGTGAGGTCGCCATGGCGGCAACCGCGGCGGGATTTCCCGGCATCATGACCGGGCTTGCCAAGGCCCCCTTCGATACCATCGGCGATACCCTGCGCGGCACTCAAGGTGTATTTATGGACATGTTCCAGCGACCGGAGAAACTTCAGGCTGCTATGGAAAGAATCCTGCCTTTAACCATAAATTCGGCTGTTTCGGCGGTAACTCTCGGGGGAGCGCCCGTGGTAATGATGCCCCTGCATAAAGGCGCCGATGGCTTCATGTCGATGAAACAATACGAAACCTTTTACTGGCCCACCCTGAAAAAGGTAATTTTAGCGCTGGTTAATGAGGGTATTATACCGGTACTCTTCGCCGAAGGCAGCTATAATACGCGACTGGATATTATCGGCGACTTTCCCAAAGGTACGGTAGCCTGGTATTTCGACCGGACGGATATGGCCAAGGCTAAAGAAAAAATCGGCGATAGATGCTGTCTCCTGGGCAACGTGCCCACCTCGCTATTGATGACGGGTACATCTAAAGAGGTCAAGGAACATTGCCGTAAACTCATCGAGGTCTGCGGCAAAGGCGGCGGTTATGTCCTGGCCGGCGGTGCCAGCATCGATGAAGGACCCGCGGAAAACGTCCGCGCCATGATGGCAGCCGCCAAGGAATACGGCGTATATAAATAAAAAGCCAGAGCTTGCCGGCACCCCGCGGTCGCCGGTGCCTGCCCGTGTCTTTTCAAAAATACCGCCGGTGGCTGCCGGCTGCGTGCCGAAGGGGTAAATATGCAAAAAGAATGGCAAGACATGTCCTGGGAGGAGAGGCGGGAGGAGCGCTTTAAGAAGTGGCTCAACCCCGAAGGCATAAAGTTTAAGAGCCCGGCGGCCGCTAAAAAATATCAAGAGAGCGGCACGCGGATGACCAAGGCCATCAAGATGGAAATCCCCGACCGCGTCCCCGTCCACATCCCCGGCGGCGCCATCGTGGCCTATAACGCCGGCCTCACCCTCCACGAAGTCCTCTATAACCCCGAGAAGATAACCGACGCCTTCATCAAGTTCCTCAACGACTACGACCAGGACTCGGCGGACGGCCCCGGCTTTTTCTCCGGCAAGGCCTACGAAATCCTGGACTACAAGGTCAACCGCTGGCCCGGCCACGGCCTGCCGGTAACCCAGAGCCTGCACCAGTTTGTGGAGCAGGAGTACATGCAGCCCGACGAGTACGACCTCTACCTCAACGACGAGTTCGACTTCAACCTGCGCTATCTCCTGCCGCGTACCTGGGGCGCCTTCGCTCCCCTGGCCCACATGCCGCCGCTGTCCGGCCAGGGGCTGCCCATGCAGCTCATGGGCATGTGCCAGGACCCGGAGATTGTCAAGCTCTGCAAGGCCATCTGCGAGGCCAGCCAGGCCGACATCCCGTACCAGCAGGTAGCCTTCGAGTGCGGCCGCATCGCCATGGAGATGGGCTTTCCGCCGCTGATGGGCGGGATAATGCTGGCGCCTTTCGATACCGTGGCCGACATGCTGCGCGGCACGCGCGGCTCGGTGATGGACATGTTCCGCCAGCCGGACAAGCTGCTGGAGACGCTGGAAGTCATCACCGAGAGGAGCCTGAAATCGGCCATCGGCATGGTCAGCATGTCCCGCAGCCCGGTAATCTTCGTGCCCATGCACAAGGGCGCCGACAGCTTCATGTCTGTCCCGCAGTTCGAGAAGTTCTACTGGCCCACCTTCAAGAAGCTGCTGCTGGGCTGCGTCGAAGAGGGCTGCGTGCCGATGATGGTCATCGACGGCAGCTATAACGAGGAGCGCCTGGAGATTATCAGCGAGCTGCCCCGGTCGTCGGTGATATGGACGATGGAAAAGACCGATATGTTCAAGGCCAAGGAAATCCTGGGCGACTCCGCCTGCATCGCCGGCAACGTCACCGCGGCCCAGCTCTACACGCTCAAGGCCGCCGATATCAAGGCGTATTGCAAGCGCCTCATCGAGGTCTGCGGCAAGGGCGGCGGCTATATCCTCTCCCTCGGCTCCGGCGTGGATAAGTGCGACCCGGCCAACCTGCACGCCATCATCGAGGCCGCCCAGGAATACGGCGTCTACAAATAGGGCCGACAGGCGGCCCGTGGGGCCGTGTTAATCTTATCCTTCCGCCGGGCAAAGATGACTGTTAACGCTTGGGGGTGTGACTATGGTAGCGAAGTCTCTGGATAATGCCTGGAAGGCGCGGCGGGAGGAGCGCTTCAAACGCTGGCTCTCCCCGGACGTGAAGTTCAACGATAGCAAGGCCGAGGCGCTCTATAAGGCGCGCGTCACCCGCTTCATCAAGGCCATCAAGCTGGAAGAGCCCGACCGCGTGCCGGTGATGCTGCCGGTGGAATATCTTCCGGCCGTTTATGCTGGTAGTAGCCTGAAAAGGGTGATGTACGATTATGATGAGTTAAAACGCGCCTGGTTATTATTTCTGCACGATTTTGAAATGGACTCCTTTCTCGCTCCCAGCCTTGTCTTTCCGGGCAAGGTCCTGGAGATACTTGACTATAAAGTACAGAAGTGGCCGGGGCACGGCCTGCCTGATGATGCGCCCTCACACCAGTTTGTCGAGGGTGAATACATGCCGGCCGAAGATTACGATGCCCTCATTAACGACCCCGCCGATTATCTGCAAAGGTATTTCCTGCCCCGCTCCGTGGGGGCATTAGAGTCTTTCAAGAAAATGAGTGCCCTGACACCTTTCGTCGCCATACCGGTCGGGTATGTAGCGCAGTTCGCCGACCCGGAGATACGGAAGGCTTATGAGACGCTCTTCGAGGCCGGACAGGAAGCCGTAAAGTGGGCAATAGCCGTCGGCGAAATAAGCCAGATAGGGCTGGCCTCCGGTTATCCCAGCATCTGGGGCGGCATGTCCCAGGCACCCTTCGACATGGTCGGAGATTTCTTGAGAGGCACCCGCGGCATTATGATGGACATGTTCCAGCGACCGGACAAGCTCCACGAAGCCATGGCAAGGCTGGTGCCGGTAGCCATCAGCGACGCTGTAAGTGCCGCCAATGCCTCCGGCTGCCCCATTATCTTCATGCCGCTGCATAAGGGCACCGGGGGATTCATGTCCAACAAGCAGTTCGAGGAATTCTACTGGCCTACCTTAAAAGAAGTGATGATGGGCCTGATTAACGAGGGACTTGTACCATTACCCTTCGCCGAGGGCAACTATGAACCCCGCCTGGAAATTATCCAGGATATGCCTCGCAGTTCGGTAATCTGGTTTTTCGAGCATATGGATATGGCTAAAGCCAAGAAAATAGTCGGCGTCAACACCTGCATCGCCGGCAACGTGCCGGTCACGATGATGGTCACCGGCCAGCCCGGGGAAGTGAAAGAATACTGCCGCAAATTAATCGAAGTCTGCGCCCCGGGCAGCGGTTATATCATGACGGCCGGTGCGTGGATGGACATAGGCAACCCGGAAAACCTGCGCGCCATGATGGCGGCCGCTAAAGAGTACGGCGTTTACTAGGTCTATTTTAAAAAATCGGAGGTGAGTAATTTCACCATGAATAATACCAAGCCGTGGGCGGAGATGACCTGGCAGGAAAAGCGCGAGGCGCGCTTCCAGCGCTGGCTCAATCCCCCGGACGTGAAGTTCGACAGCCCCGAGGCCGAGAGGCTCTATAAAGAGCGGGTAACCCGTTTCATCAAGGCCATCAAGCTGGAGGAGCCCGACCGCGTGCCGGTAATGCTGCCGCACGGCAACTACCCGGCCTACCACGCGGGAATCAACTTCCACACCGTGATGTACGATTACGCCAGGGCTAAAAAGGCCTGGATAAAATACATGGACGACTTTGGGGACATGGATACCTTCAACGGGCCCCTGTTCGTACCTTCGGGGAAGATTGCCGAAGCGCTGGCCAGCAAGATTACCGTGCTGCCCGGTCTGGGCCTGCCCGAAGACGCCGGGATGAACCAGGTCATCGAGGGCGAGTACATGAAGGCCGACGAATACGACGCCTATATGATGGACCCCACCGACTTTGGCCTCAGGGTCACTATGCCCCGCACGATTGGTCTCTTCGAGTCGTTTAGGAAGCTGCCGCCACTCCGCCACCTCTGGGGAGAGATGTGGGTGGCCATTATGGCGGACCCCGATATACGCCATACCTTCCAGACGCTGATGGACCTGAAAGACGAGCACGAAAAGTACCAGGAGTCCAACCGGGAAATCGCCCAGATTGTGCTCTCCCGCGGCTACCCCTCCCTGGGCGGCGGCGGCATCATGGCCGGGGCCCCCTTCGATAACTTCGCCGATATGATGCGGGGCACCCGGGGAATCGTCATGGACATGTACCGCCAGCCCCAGAAGCTGCACGAGGCCATGGAGTTCCAGCTCGAACTGGTAAAGTCGCAAATTAAGAATTTCCCGATGACGGCCAGCCCCGTCTGTATAATGCCCCTGCACAAGGGCGACGACACCTTCATGTCTGATGCGCAGTTCGCGGAGTTCTACTGGCCCACCATGCGCAAGCTTTTCCTGGCGATGATTGACGAAGGGCTCGTGCCGATGCCCTTCGCCGAGGGCAAGTATACCAACCGCCTCAAGCAAATTACGGACACGCCTAAAAGCGGCGTTATATGGTGGTTTGACCAGACGGACATGGCACAGGCCAAGAAAATACTGGGCGATGTCTGCTGTATCGTCGGCAACGTACCCACCTCGGTGGTGATGACGGGCACGGTCGGGCAGGTGAAAGAAAACTGCCGCAAGCTTATTGAAGATTGCGCTCCCGGCGGGGGCTATATCCTGGGTGGTGGTGCCAGCATCGATAATGGGAAAATAGAGAACCTGCACGCCATGATGGATGCCGCCAGGGAATATGGCGTCTACAAGTAAGAGACGGAGGCTTGACATAAGTGTTTACCCGACCGGACGACTGGGCGGAGCTGACCTGGCAGCAGAAGCGGGAGCGGCGCCTGGAAAAGTGGATAAACCCCGAGGGATTGGAATTCGACAGCCCCGAGGCCGCCAAGGGCTACAAGGCGCGGGCGACACGGCTGGCCAGGGCCGCCAAAATGGAGATACCCGACCGGGTACCCTGCGCCATACCGACGGGCTGGTTCCCGGCGAAAAACGCCGGCGTTCCCCTGAAAGAGGTGATGTACGACCCCGATTTGATGAAACGGGTGTGGCTCAAGTTCGTCGACGAGTATGATTCGGATACCTTCGACGGCACGCTGTTCTTTCAGGCGCCGGTAAGCGAAGTCCTCCAGGCGAAAACGATGAAATGGCCGGGCCACGGCCTGCCCGACGACTCCCATTCCTACCAGTACGTCGAGGGCGAGTACATGAAGGCCGACGAGTACGACCTCTTTATGAAAGACCCGCTGGACTTTCAGCTGCGTTACTACCTGCCGCGTACGATGGGCATCTTTGAGCCCTTTGCCGATGTCCCTTCGTTCTCGTCGTACCAGGGGCTGCCCCAGCGGCTCATGGGCATGTGCCTCGACCCCCGGTTCCAGAAGGTCTTTAAGGCCATCCAGGAGGCCAGCGACTACCTGCCGGCCCTCATGGAAGCCGATGCGGAGACCACCCGGGCGGCCAATGCCCGGGGTTTCCCGGTGTTCCGCGGCGGCCTGGCCGTGGCGCCTTTCGATGTCTTTGCCGATAACCTCCGGGGCACTCACGGCATCGTCATGGACATGTACCGCCAGCCGGACAAGATACACGAGGCCATGGAATTCGTCCTGCCGCAGCTGTTATCCGGGGCCATCGCCATGTCCGACGGGGCCGACTGCCCGGTGGTGATGATGCCCCTGCACAAGGGCGACGATACCTTCATGTCCGATAAGCAATTCGAGGAGTTCTACTGGCCCACCTTCAAGCGCCTCCTCCTGGGCATGATTGACGAAGGTTTGATACCCTTCCCCGTGGCCGAGGGCGCCTACAACCGGCGGCTGGAGGCGATTGCCGATATGCCCCGCTCCGGCGTCGTCTGGATGTTCGACCAGACGGACATGGCCAACGCCAAGAAGACGGTGGGTAAGGTGTCCTGCATCGCCGGCAACGTGCCCGTTTCCATCGCCTACACGGGTACGGCCGAAGAAATGAAGCGATACTGCCGCAGGCTCATCGAGACCTGCGCCCCCGGCGGGGGCTATATCCTCAGCGGCGGCTCCACCTTCGACATGGCCCGGCCGGAGAACCTGCGCGCCATGATGGATACCGCCAGGGAATTCGGCGTCTATAAATAGAGTATAATGACAAAGGCATGTCAATGACCATGCAAGAAACAGACAAAGCGGCGACCTGGCAGCAGAAGCGCGAGGTGCGCTTCCGGCGCTGGCTCTCCCCGGACATCGAGTTCCGGAGCCCGCCGGCAAAGACGCTGTATCAAGAGCGGGTAACCCGTTTCATCAAGGCTATTACGCTTGCAGAGGCCGACCGCGTGCCGGTGCTGCTGCCCTCCGGCTTTTTCCCGGCCTACTACGCCGGCTACGACCTGAAGACGGTCATGTACGACTACGAGAAGCTGGCCGAGGCCTGGCTCAAGTTCGTCGAAGATTTCGAGATGGACTCCTATACCGGCCCCGGTATCGTCCTGCCCGCCAGGGTGCTGGAGATGACCGGCCATAGACTCCACAAGTGGCCGGGTCACGGCCTGCCGGATAATATCTCCATCTACCAGTACGTCGAGAAGGAATACATGCGGGCCGACGAGTACGACGCCTTTCTGGAAAACCCCGGCGATTTCTGGTGGCGCTGCTTTCTGCCGCGGACGGTGGGGGCCTTCGAGCCTTTCCGTAAGCTGGCCCCGTTTACGGGGATGATGGGCATACCTATCTTCAGCTATGCCCCCCTGGGCGAGCCGGACGTGGA
Source organism: Dehalococcoidales bacterium (assembly GCA_034430635.1). GTDB lineage: Bacteria > Chloroflexota > Dehalococcoidia > Dehalococcoidales > RBG-16-60-22 > DAOUEH01. Next base: position 11,470 of record DAOUEH010000093.1, read on the forward strand.
GGCGGCCTTCCTGACCATGATTGAGGCCGGTAAGGAGAGCCGGAAATGGCTCCAGGCCGTCGTCGAGATAGGCCGGGCCACGCTGGCCGCCGGCGTGCCCAACCTGCGCGGCGGCGCTATGGGCGGCGCCCCCTACGATATGATTGCCGATATGATGCGCGGCACGCAGGGGGCGGTGATGGACATGTACCGCCAGCCGGAGAAGCTCCACGAGGCCATGGCGAAGGTCACCCCCATGGTCGTACGCTCCGCCGTGGCCATGGCCGATGCCACCGGCTGCCCCGTCTGCTTCATGCCGCTGCACAAGGGCGACGAGAGCTTCATGTCCCCCAGGCAGTTCGAGACCTTCTACTGGCCGAGCTTCCGCAAGGTGCTCGTGGGGCTCATCGAAGAGGGGCTGGTGCCCCTCCCCTTCGCCGAGGGCCGCTACGGGGCGCGGCTGGAGGTAATCAAAGACCTGCCCCGCGGCTCGATTATCTGGAGCTTCGAGGATATCGATATGGCCCGCGCCAAGAAAGTCCTCGGCGGTCACGCCTGCATCGCCGGGAATATCCCCGCCTCGCTGATGCATACCGGCACGCCCGCCGAGGTCAAGGAGTGCTGCCGCCAGCTCATCGAGACCTGCGCCCCCGGCGGTGGTTATATCCTCACCGGGGCGGCGGGTATGAACGAGGGCGACCCGGAGGTGCTGCGTGCCATTATGGCCGCCGCCAAAGAGTTTGGAGTATATTAGTACAGAGGAGTATGCAAATGGAAACCAAAGTATCCAGCGACAAGAAAGAAGTCATTATCTCTATCGACCGGCCGACGGTGCTCATCGGCGAGCGCATCAATCCCACCGGCCGCAAGAAGCTCACCGAGGCCCTCAAGGCGGGCGACCTGGAAATGGTACGCAAGGAGGCCATCGCCCAGGTCGAGGCCGGGGCGGACATTATCGACTGCAACGTCAACGCCCCCGGCGTGAACGACGTCGATCTGCTGCCCAAAGCGGTGAAAATCATCCAGGAGGCCGTCGACGCCCCCGTCTGCATCGACAGCCCCAATACGGCCGCTATCGAGGCCGCCCTCAAGGTCTACAAGGGCAAGCCCCTCATCAACTCCGTCAGCGGCGAGACCCACTCGCTCCAGAGGGTGCTGCCCCTCGTCAAGGAGTACGGCGCGGCCGTGGTCGGGCTGGTGCAGGACGACGAGGGTATCCCCAAGAACGCCGACCGCCGCGTGGCCATCGCCCACAAAATCGTGGCCGCCGCCGAGAAAGCCGGCGTCCCCCGCGAGGACGTGGTCATCGACGTGCTGACCTTCGCCATCGGCGCCGAGGCCGGCTCCGGCAGGGACGTCCTGGAGGC
>DAOUEH010000094.1:0-5385 GCA_034430635.1 Dehalococcoidales bacterium
GCTTCTCGCCCAGGCCCAGCTCGCCGAGGATGGTCTCCACTGTCTGGCACTGGCCGGGGGCGTCCGGAGAGGAAAAATCGACGACGTGCAGCAGCAAAGTGGCCTCGGACAGCTCCTCCATGGTGGCCCGGAAGGCATCGACGATGGTGGGCGGCAGCTTGCGGATGAAGCCGACGGTATCGGTGAGCAGCACGAAGCGTTTATCGGGCAGCATCAGGCGCCGCGTGGTCGGGTCGAGGGTGGCAAAGAGCCGGTCATCGGCGTAGATATCGGCGCGACAGAGGGCGTTGAGCAGCGTGCTCTTACCGGCGTTGGTGTAGCCCACCAGGGCAATGACCGGGATGCCGCTTTTTTGCCGCTGCTGGCGGTACCGGGCGCGGCGCTGCCTTATCTCCTCCGTCTGCGCCTTGAGGCGCTGGATGCGGCGGCGGATGAGGCGGCGGTCGGTCTCCAGCTGCGATTCGCCGGGTCCGCGCGTGCCGATGCCGCCCCCCAGCCTCTCCAGGTGGCGCCACTGCCCGGCCAGGCGCGGCAGGAGGTACTCGTGCTGGGCCAGCTCCACCTGTAATCTCCCCTCGCGGGTGCGGGCGCGCCGGGCGAAGATGTCCAGGATGAGGGCGGCGCGGTCGATGACCTTGACCCCCAGGGTCTCTTCCAGGGTGCGCTGCTGGTTGGGCGAAAGCTCGTCGTCGAGGATGAGGACGTCGTAGGCAGTCTCGTCTTTCAGCGCCAGCAGCTCCTGGAGCTTGCCCTTGCCGACGTAGGAATCGCGCTCGGGATGGGGCAGCGGCTGCACGATGCGCCCGACGACCTGGGCCCCGGCGGCCCCGGCCAGCCGGGCCAGCTCCGCGATGGAGCTCTCGGCCGTTTCCCGGCCCCGGCTACCCTTGGCTGCCACGGCCAGCAGCAGGGCCCGCTCCGGCGCGGCGCGGACGGGAATCGTATTTCTGGTGATGCCCTCCTCCTCGGTTGTATGTCTCTGGATACTATCGCTTGGGTGTCAGGCGGCGGGTATTGCGCCACCCGGCCAGCCGCGAGAGCCCCTTCACCAGGGCCGCGTCCGGGATGGTCAGCGACAGGCGTACGTAGCCCTCGCCGCTGCGGCCATAACCCACGCCCGGCGTCACCGCCACGCCCACCTGGTCGAGGAGGTCGGCGGTGAAGTCCACCGAGTTATAGCCCTCCGGCACCCCGGCCCAGACGTAGAGGCCGGCCTTGGGTACGGTCACCTGCAGGCCGATGTTGCTCAGCACCTCGCAGATGAGGTCGCGGCGGCGCTGGTAGGTATTGTTGTGCTCCGGGATGCAGTCCTGCGACGGGCTGGTAAGCGCCTCGATGGCCATGTACTGGATGGCCTGGGGAATCCCCGAGTCCAGGTTGGACTTCAGCGTGCGCAGCGCCCCTACGGCGCGGGAGTTTCCCACCACCATGCCGATGCGCCAGCCGGTCATGTTGTAGCTCTTGGAGAGCGAGTGGAACTCCACGCCCACATCGCGGGCGCCTTCCGCCTGCATCAGGCTCACCGGCTGGTAGCCGTCGTAGGCCACCTCGGAGTACGGCCCGTCGTGGCAGATGAGGATATCTTGTGCCCTGGCGAACTCCACCGCCCGGTTGAAGAAGTCCAGCTCGGCGACGGCCCCGGTGGGGTTATTGGGGTAGTTGAGCCAGAGCAGCTTGGTCTTTTCAAGGACATCGTCGTGAATCTTAGTGAAATCCGGCAGGAATCCGTTTTCCGCCTTCAGCGACAGGTAATAAGTACGCCCTCCGGCCAGCTGCGTGCCGATGGCATAGACGGGGTAGGCCGGGTCCGGCACCAGGGCGGTATCCCCCGGGTCGATGTAGCAAAAAGCGATGTGCCCGATGCCCTCCTTGGAGCCGATGAGCGGCAGCACCTCGCTGGCCGGGTCGAGCTTGACGCCGAAGCGCCGCTCGTACCAGCTTGCGATGGCCTGGCGCAGCTCGGGGAGCCCTTCCGATTCGGGGTAGCGGTGGTTGGCGGGGTCGCGGGCCTGCTCGCAGAGCTTATTCACGATGTGCTCGGGCGTGGGGATATCCGGGTCGCCGATGGCAAAGCTGACTATCTCCTCGCCTCTGGCCTTTTTCTCGGCGATTTTCTTGTTTATCTCCACGAATAAATATGGTTTTAAGTCCGCAATTCTTCGGGCTATTTGCATCGGTCTCTCCTCATTCCGGCCATTCGCCTTCAAAGACTGTCTCCGCCGGGCCAGCCAGCACCACGTCGCCGCTGCCGTTGCGCTCGGCGTGCAGCGTGCCGCCGGGCAGCTGGATATCCACCTCGCTCCCCGTATATCCGAGCAGCTCGGCGGCCACGGCGATGGCCCCGGCCCCGCTGCCGCAGGCCAGCGTTTCGCCCACCCCACGCTCCCAGACACGGGCCTCCACGCGTCCCCTGCCGAGCACCCTGGCCACCTCGAAATTCGTCCGCTGGGGAAATATCGGCAGCCTCTCCACCACCGGGCCGACAACGGAGAGAGGAAACTCGGCCACGGGGCGGTCGGTGAAAAAGACGGCGTGGGGGTTGCCCATAGAAACGAAGTTGAGCGTCAGGGTAAGGTCACCGACACTGACCTTATGGCTCAGCATAATTTTTATGTCAACTGCCCTACCCTTCTCCAGCCGTACCGGGATGCGCTCCGCCGCCAGCTGGGGCCGGCCCATGTTAGCCCGGAACCGGGCAATCCGGCCGTTCTCCTTCTCGAAGGTGACGCGGTTGATGGCGGCCACCGTCTCGATGGTGATTTCCCCGGTATCCGGGCGGGCCAGCCCCTTCTCCAGGACATAGCGGGCCAGGCAGCGTATGCCGTTGCCGCATGTCTCCGCCTCGGAGCCGTCGGCGTCGAAGGTGCGCATCCTGAAATCGGCCTTGGCCGAGTCTAACAGCAGTATCAGGCTGTCGGCGCCCACGCCGAGGTGGCGGTCGCAGATGGCGACAGCCAGCGCCGGCCAGTCCCGCTCTAGATTGCGGGCGTCGACGACGACGAAATCGTTGGCCGCGCCCTGCATCTTGGTAAATATCATGCCCGTGTCTCGCTCCTGCTCTCTTATTCGCCCTCTAAAAAACCGGCCAAGGCCGTCTCTACGACACTATCCCCCTGCTTGATATCGAACCAGTGGATGCGCTCGTCGGCCGGACGGAACCAGGCATACTGGTGGCGGATAAAGCGGTGAGTGGCCGTCTTTACCCGGCTTACGGCTTCCTCCAGCGTCATTTCGCCGCGGAGGAACTGCCCGACCTGCCGGTAGCCGATGCCGGAGAAGGCCGGTAAAGTTAAATCATACCCCATTTTGACCAAATTTTCCACCTCCGCCACCAGCCCCCGCGCCAGCATGGAGTCCACCCTCCGGTCGACAAGGGCGTACAGCTCCTTACGGTCGGTCGTCAGGCCGATGATGAATGATTCAAAGTCCGGCGGCTCCCGGCGCCCCAGCGACGAGAAGGTTTGTTGAGTTCTGGCCTGCACCTCCAGCGCCCGGATGACGCGGCGCAAGTTGCGCGGGTCTATCTTCTGCGCCGCCGCCGGGTCGAGGCGCTCCAGCTCCGCGTAGAGCCCGTCGGGGCCGGCCTCCACGGCCCTCTGCTCACTATTATAGCGGAAGCGGGCATCGGGAGGAACGCCCGGCAGCCGCCAGCCCTCCAGCACGGCCCGCACGTAGAGGCCGCTCCCGCCCACCAGGAACGGCAGCTTTTTACGCCGGTAAATAGCGGCGATGGCCTCCCTGGCCAGCTCCAGGTACGGCGCCAGGCTGAAATCAGCATCGGGTTCGATGATGTCAATCAGGTGATGGGGAACGGCGGCAAGCTCGTCGGGGGTGGGCTTGGCAGTGCCGATATCCAGATGGCGGTAGACCTGCCGGCTGTCGGCGCCGACGATTTCCCCGCCGAATTTACCGGCCAGGCGGACGGCCAGGCGGCTCTTGCCGATGCCGGTGGGGCCGACGATGGCTACCAGGCGCTTCATGTCCTCAGGAGAGGCCCCGGGCGGCGGCGGTCTGGCGGATAATCTTGACGAATTCATCGGCCTTGAGGCTGGCCCCGCCGACCAGGGCGCCGTCGATATCCGGCTGCTTCATGAACTCGGCGATGTTACCGCCGGTGACGCTGCCGCCGTAGAGGATGCGCACGCCCTCGGCCATCTCCTCGCCGTGCTTGTGGGCCACCAGGTGGCGGATGAAACCGATGGTCTTGCTGGCCTGCTCGGCTGTGGCCGATTTGCCCGTGCCGATGGCCCAAACCGGCTCGTAGGCGATGAGCATGCCGCCGAAGAAATAGAGCCGGTTCGCGGATGTCATAAACTGGTGTGTCAGGACTTCCTCGGTACGTCCCGACTCGTTCTCCTCCAGCGTCTCGCCGATGCAGAGGATGGGCTTGAGCAGGTTCTCCACGGCCGCCTTGACCTTTTTGTTGATTAATTCGTCGGTCTCGCCGAAAATCTGGCGGCGCTCCGAGTGACCGATGATGACGTACTCGCAGAGCCCGGCCAGCATCTCCGTGGAAATCTCGCCGGTATAGGCCCCCTTCTCCTTGTAATAGAGGTTCTGCGCCCCCAGCTTGAGCGAGCTCTTCTCGATGGCCTTGCCGACCGCCGTCAGCGATACGAAGGGCGGGCAGACGACTTTCTCCACCCCCTTGATTTTGTCGATGGCGGGGAGCATCTCCTTGACCAGCCGCACGGCTTCGTCCACGGTCGTATTCATCTTCCAGTTACCGGCAATCAAGGGTATACGCATTTTCAAACTCCTAGGCGCCGTATTTGGCCAGCTTGAGGGCGTTGGCCATGGCCAGGGTCATAATCTGCTGCGAGGCGATTCTCCCCAGGCCCCCGGCGATGAAGGCTGTCTCCGAGAAGGTCTTCACGGCATCGGGGCCGCAGTACCGGGCACAGATGAGGACGGGTACGGCGTGCCAGCTGTGGCCGCCGAGCACCGCCGGGGTGGCGTGGTCGCCGGTGACAATGAGGACGTCCGGCTCCAGGGCCGTAATCGCCGGGACAAGGCCATCCACCTGCTCCAGTATCTTCACCTTGCGGGCGAAATCGCCGTCCTCGCCGGCGGAATCCGTCCCCTTTACGTGCAGGAAGAAGAAGTCGTGCTCAGCGTAGTTTTCCTTCAGGGTCTCAAACTCGTCTTCCAGCGTCTTCCCCGTCCGGGCAACCTCCATGCCCACCAGCCGGGCCAGGCCCCGGTACATGGGATAGATGGCGATGGCCAGCGGCTTGAGCCTGTAGACTTCCGGCATTGTGGGCAACTGGGTTTTTTTAGCGAAACCCCGCAATAAAATCATGTTAGCCGGGTGGTGGCCGGCCAGGGTCTCCCTGGCCCTGGCGATGAAGCGGTTGGCGATGTCGGCCGTTCCCTTGGCCGCCG
>DAOUEH010000095.1:0-8937 GCA_034430635.1 Dehalococcoidales bacterium
GACAGGTCTTTGGCCTCCACGGCCTTGCGGATGGAGAGCTTGACCGCCGGCACGCGCAGGACGAAGGCCACCACCGTGAATATCACCCCGACGATGATGAGCCAGCTGCTGATAAGCTCCAGGGAGATGCCCAGATAGATAAAGAAAAAGGTCTTGAGGAGGAAGGCCACCTCGCTGAAGAATATCTTTTCCGTTTCGTTGAGGCCGACCGAGCCTTTCGCCGTCAGCGTTTTGAAGATGGGGAGGCGGATATTCTCGATGTTGCCGATGGTCACCCCGAAGGCCAGGGCGGCGATGGCCCCGCTGAAGCCCAGCGTCTCCACCAGGCCGTAGATGACGAAGACGAAGGCCGGGGTGGTGAAAATGGCGTTCTTGAGGAGATGTATCCGGCCCAGCAGCACCGACCAGATGAGCGCGCCGAGGACGCCCAGCACCAGCGCCACCAGGAAGGAGGCGATGAGGTCGCCGGAGACCGAGGCGATCTCGAACTTGCCGGCGGTGTAGGCCTGCACCAGGGCCACGGTAATGACGATGCTGAGGACATCGTTCACCGATGACTCCACCGAGAGCAGCGTGCTGGTCTCCTCCTTGATTTTAAGCTGCCGGACGAGAGGAATGACCACCGCCTCGGAGGTGGAGCCGACAATGGCCCCCAGGATGAAGGCGGGCAAGACCTCCAGGTCGGCCAGCCAGACGGCCAGACCGGCCACGACGAACATCGTCAGGAAAAAGCTCATCGGCGCCAGGGCCAGCGCCCCTCCCAGCGCCGAGCGCAGCATGCTCAGGCGCAGGGCCAGGCCGCTCTCGAAGAGGATGATTATCAGCGTGACGGTGGTGAAGACCGGCCCCACCGCCCCGAACTGCGAGGGCGTGGCCAGCCCCAGCACCGGCCCCACGCAGATGCCGATGATGATGAGCAGCAGGACGTCCGGGATACGGGTGCGGCTGAAGATGCCGGTAAAGAGGTGCGCCAGGAAGACCAGGATACCGACAAAGGCAATTGTCTGGGCGACATTCTCCACGGGCGATGGCTCCGTTTATCCGGCACAAAGTGCGTGTTTTCTCCACGCATTATGGCATCAGCCAGGTCAAACTGCAAGCTGTTCGGGCAGGTGGACGCCGGGCTCACTCCCCGGCGCTGTTCACCGTTACCGGTATCAGCTCGGTAAGCGCCGGGTGGATGTGAATGCCCTGGTTGAGCTCCTCCACGCCGCCGCCGGAGGTCATGGCGTTGACCACCTCCTGGATGAGCCCCGGGGCGTACGGCCCGATGATGTGAAAGCCCAGTATCTTCTGCGTCTTTTTATCCAGGATGACCTTGGCGAATCCCTCCGTCTCCAGCATGGCCTCGCCCTTGGCGACGTCGTAGTAGTTCGTCCGCCCCACGATAACATGGTGGTCTTTCTTCGCCTCCTCCTCGCGCATTCCCACCGCGGCAATCTGCGGGTGGGAATAGACGGCGTGGGGTACGGCGCTATAGTCCACCTCCAGGCTCGCGCCGTTGATGGCGTTGTGCGCGGCGATGGCCGCCTCGCGGTTGGCCATGTGAGTGAACATCTGCCGCCCGTTGGCGTCCCCCACGGCGAAGATATTAGGCACGTTAGTTTCCAGGCGGGCGTTCACCTTGATAAAACCGCGCTCGTCCAGCTTGACACCGGCCTTCTCCACGGCCAGTAAGTCGGCGTTGGAGCGCCGTCCCACCGCCATCATGATACGCTGCGCCGTGTAGCTCTTTCGCTGGCCGGACTGGCTATCCACGGTGACCACCGTCACGCCATCCTTACCACCCTTCACCTCCTCGGCGCCGGCGCCGGTGCGCACGGTCATGCGCTCGCCGAGCTTTTTCTCGAGCAGCTCGGCGATTTCCGGCTCCTCGGAGAGGACGAGCCGGCCGGCCATCTCCAGTATGGTCACCTCCGTCCCCATCGCCGCGAAGAAATGCCCGTACTCGACGGCGATATAGCCCCCCCCGATGATAATCAGGCTGGCGGGCAGTTCCTCAAGCTCCAAGGCGGACTCGTTGGTGAGGTAATCGACCCCCTCCAGCCCCTTCACCGGCGGCACGAAGGGCCGCGAGCCGCTGGCGATGAATATCTTTACGCCCCTGAGCCGCTCGCCGCCGACCTCCAGGGTGTGGTCGGCCACGAAGCGGGCCTCTCCCTCGTAGAAATTAAGGTTTTTCACGCTCTTCATCCCCTGCATCAGGTGTTTCTGGCTCTCGCGGCGGGAGCGGCGCATCCGCTCCATAATGGCCCTGAAATCCACATCCTCCACCGCAGCATTGATGCCGAACCTGCCCGCCTCCTCGATTTCTAAGATTCTATCCGCCGGGTAGATGAGCTGCTTGGAGGGGATACAGCCCCAGTTGAGGCAGGTGCCCCCGATGAGCGGGCCTTTATCGATGAGGGCTGTTTTCAGGCCGTGCCCGGCGGCCTCGTCCGAGATGAGCGCCCCGCAGCCGGAGCCGATAACGATAACTTCGTAGTCTTTCATCCCCTTACCTCCCCGCAGGATGAGTCTTTTATCATGCTAACGTAAGTTCTAGCCTAATTCAATAACTTAAGTCACCTCACCCCCTTTGGGGTCAGGGACACCCCATCCCCCTTAATCCCCCTTCCCCTCAAGTGGAAGGGGGAGGTTATTATAAGAGGGGCTGGCGCCCCTCTTCGCAGGCTATTCCCCGGAGGAAATCCACCACAATCCCTTCTTTAAAGGAGGACAACGCTTATTGACGATGGGGCCTCTCCCTTTAGTAAAGGGAGAGGGATTTCTCTCCGGGATAAGCCGAGGATGACCGAGGGTGGCTTGGGTGGGAATAGATAACTCGGATGGGGCGGGGAGGAGAAGTACGGGACAATTCAGGAAAGCCAAAATAATTATGGGTGAGGGGTGATAGCTAAAATATTGATTACGCCTTTACTTGAGGAATAATACCAGAATACTCTGTAAGCTGCCGGCGTTTTCTGTTGTGCGTATGCCTCAAATACCTTCTCTCCATTCGGGCCTTTCAAGCTGAAAAATGGATGGGTTTGGAGGCTGTTATGGCGAGGATTTTGAGCCAGATATCTAAGAGTTTTTTTAATGGCTTTATATCGCTTACTTTCGGATGGATTGGCCTTCAGTTGGTAATAAGTTACTCTGGCCTTTTCCGTCCATACTAGCTCAAACAAGGCAACTGCCCTTACAGCGAGTCTAAGTCCACTATCGATACCCTGCCATCAGCAGCATCAACAAGACCTTGCTGGACTAAGCTAAGCGCATCAGGATTTCTGAACAGCCATGCTTCCGAAGCTGGAATGGTCACCTGTGGGTCCAGGAGAATTTGTCCCAAACTATTGCTATAAATGTGATAGGTAACATCCTCTCCTACCAGGGCTTTAGGTAAAACTACCCTTTTTTTTGAATCAGGCTTCACCCCTTTGGCTATTCCGGTGAAATCATTATTTCTGATTATAATACTCATTTACCCACCTAAAACGTATATACAATATACATACAACGTACACACTTACAATATAACAAAGTGGGATAAGTTGTCAAGTGGGAGAGTCCCACTTTTATAAATATTTCCTTAAATTATCGCTCCTCTTCTTGTTTGCCTGCCGTCAAATCCTTATGTTAATATAGAGTGGGGTTTCAGGATACCGGGAAGCCGTGTTCCCAAAACGGCAGGAGGTACTTCATGCCCAAAATTTATCTTTTAGACGTAACCAACCGTGACGGTGTGCAGACGGCCCGGCTCGGTCTCTCCAAGCTGGAGAAGACCATGATAAATATCTATCTCAACGAGATGGGGGTCTTTCAGTCCGAGTTCGGCTTTCCCACCACCCGGCACGAAATAAACTACCTCAAGGCCAACCTGGAGCTGGCCGAAATCGGCGTTATCAAGCCGCTCCGGCTGGGGGGCTGGATACGCGCCATCCCCTCCGACGTGGAGACCACCTTCCGCAACATACCCAAAATCGAGCACCTCAACATCTCAATCTCTACCTCGGACCAGATGATTCAGGGCAAGTTCCAGGGCCGCAAGACCCGCGATGACATCATCAAGGACATGGTCGCCGCCGCCGACGCCGTCCGCGCCCGCGGCATCAAGTCGATGGGCGTCAACGCCGAGGACGCCTCGCGGACGGACATCGACTACCTTATCGAGTTCGGCCTGGCCGCCCGGGAGCACGGCGCCGACCGAATCCGCTACTGCGATACCCTGGGCTACGATAATCCCTTCACCATTTATAAAAACGCCCGGACGCTGGCGGAGAAAATCGGGCTGCCCGTCGAGCTGCACTGCCACAACGACCTGGGCATGGCGGTGGCCAACTCCATCACCGGGGCGATGGGGGCCATCGACGGCGGGCAGGACGCCTATATCAATACCACCCTCAACGGTATCGGCGAGCGCGCCGGCAACGCCGACCTCATCGCCATCATCCTGGCGGCGAAAAAGTCCAAGGATACCGCCGGCAAGTACAAGCTGGGCGGCAACGTCAAGCTCTCCATGGCCTGGAAAATCGCCAAGTTCGCCAGCTACGCCTTCAACGTGCCCATCCCCATCAACCAGCCCGGTGTCGGGGCCAACGCCTTCGCGCACGAGTCGGGCATCCACGCCGACGGCGTCCTCAAAGACCCGGAGAACTACGAGCTCTACGACTACGAGGAGCTGGGCCGGGGTGACCCGGAGTTCGTCGAGAGCGGCCGGGAAATCTGTACCGGCGAGTACGGCGGCATCTCCGGCTTCTCCCACGTCATGGGGCAGCTGCCCGTCCCCGTCAAGTTCCCCGACCGCGAAAAGTGCAACGAGATACTGGAGCTGGTCAGGTACGCCAACGTCTCCTCGCAGAAGCCCCTCGTCGAGGACGAGCTGGTCTTCATCGCCAAGTACCCGGGGATTGCCAAGAAGCTCCTGACGCTGACGCCGCTGGCCTGATACATGATGGACGAAAAACTGCCGGAGATACGCCTCACGCCCATCGGCACCGTGCGCAGCGAAATCAAGGAGCCGACTCATCGCCAGGCCGCCGACGCGGCCTCCGAAATCGTCATCGATGAAGCGCTCACCGAGTCCCTGGACAGCCTGGAGGAGTTTTCCCACATCATCGTCCTCTACTGGATACACAAGTCCCGCCGCCCGGCGCCGCAGAAGGTCCATCCCCGGGGCAATCCCCAAAGCGCCCTGATGGGCGTCTTCGCCACGCGCTCGCCCTCCCGCCCCAATCCCATCGGCAAGGCCACCGTCCGCCTGCTGGCGCGCCGTGGCAATATCCTTAAAGTTCAGGGGCTGGACGCCATCGACGGCTCGCCCGTCCTCGATATCAAGCCCTATATCCCCGGCTACGACTCGGTGGAGGACGCCAGAGCACCGGCATGGATGGTCAAGGAATAGCCCGCCGCCTGCGCGCTATCTACCGGCGGCTCCAGGCGCGCTACGGGCCGCAGCACTGGTGGCCCGCCCGGGAGCCTTTCGAGGTCATCGTGGGGGCTATCCTCACCCAGAACACCGCCTGGACGAACGTGGCCAGGGCCATCGCTAATCTCCGCGCCGCCGGCAGGCTCACCCCGACCGCCCTGCGCCAGCTAACGGAGCCCGAGCTGGCCGCCCTGATTCGCCCCTGCGGCTACTATAACGTCAAGGCAAGGCGACTCCAGGCCTTCGTTAAGTGGTTCGGCGAGCGGTACAGGAACAGCCTCGACAAGATGTTCGCCCGTGAGACCGCCGACCTGCGCCACGAGCTTTTGGCTGTCCACGGCATCGGCGAGGAGACCGCCGATTCCATCCTGCTCTATGCCGGGGAAAAGCCCGTCTTCGGCATCGACGCTTACACGCGCCGCATCTTCACCAGGCTCGGTTTGACACCGCAGATTGATAGCTACGCCGCCTGGCAGGGGCTGTTTACAGACAACCTCCCCACCGACGCCCCCCTCTACAACGAGTACCACGCCCTGCTGGTGCGCCTGGGCAAGGAGGCCTGCCGCGCCCGCCCCCGCTGCCGGGACTGCTGCCTCAATCCCGTAGCCTGGACAGGCAAAGAGCTCGCTGCTGATATTCACCCTTGCTCAACCATCATCACTGGAAAATAGCTGCACAGCGACTTCTGCACGTTTATGTAAACTATACCCTCACCCCTCCCCTTTCGATGTTATCTATTCCCACCCGACCGCCCTCGTCATCCCCGGCTTAGCCCGGAGAGAAATCCTCCTTTAATCCCCCTTTACAAAGGGGGACAAACGAACGGATTGCCAGCGGTGATTCTAAAAGGAAAATACCATCGTCTCCCTTTAGTAAAGGGAGAGTGAGAGGGATTTAACCTCCGGGGAGTAGCTTGCGAAGAGGGGCGCCAGCCCCTCTTATCTTAAATTCCCCCTCTCCAAACAGAATACCGAAGGCTTTATCTAATGCCGAGTTTGGAGAGGGGGATAAAGGGGGTGAGGTAAAAATTCGCCGGCTTTAAGTTGCGTTTGACAGCCGCTGCTGAAAAAGGCTAATCTGATATTACCGGTAGCTAATATTTCCACTCAATATACTCCCATAAATCAATCACACTCAGAAAAATACATGTTCTAAACCAGGAGGTCCGGCATGAAAAAAGTCGCCGTCGTCGGCGTGGGCGAAACGCGCTTCAGCGGCCCACAGGAAAAGACGGGGGTGGAGCTCCTCGCCGAGGCCGCCACGGAGGCCATCGAGGCCTCCGGCCTCAAGCCCAGGGACATCAAGGCCCTCTTCATCGGCAACGTCCTGGGGGACTTCGCCGAGGGGCAGGGGATGGTGCCCTCCTTCGCCGCCGAGAACATCGGCTGCCTCTACGTCCCCGCCAACCGCTACGAGGGCGCCTGCGCCTCAGCCAGCATGGCCATCCGCGACGCCTACCTCTGGGTGGCCTCCGGCTTCTACGACATCGTCCTGGCGGGGGGCGTCGAGCGGGCGGCCACGATGGGCACCGGCCTGGCGACGCGCACCTTCGCTATGTTCAGCGACGCCCGCTACGAGTATCCCGCGGGCATTACCTTCCCGGCCGTCTTCGCCATGCTGACGCACCTCTACGCCGATACCTATAATATCCCCCTGGAGAAGCTCCGCGAGCAGATGGCGCGGGTATCCATCCAGTCTTACAAGCACGGGGCCGCCAACCCCAAGGCGCAGTTCTTCGGCAAGAACGCCGATATGTCCGTGGAAAAGGTGCTGGGGAGCTTCGTTGTCTCTACCCCGCTCACCCTGCACGACTGCTGCCCCTTCTCCGACGGCGCCGCCGCCGTGGTGCTGGCCTCGGAGGAGGTCGCCAAAAAGCTCACCGCCAAGCCCGTTTATATCACCGGCGTGGGGCAGTCCTCCTGCGGCCCGCTGGGCAACCAGAGCGACTACCTGCCGCGGATACGGGCGCGGGAGATATCATCGCAAGCTGCCTATAAAATGGCCGGGGTCAAGCCCGGCGACATCGACCTCTGCGAGCTGCACGACTGCTTCTCCATCGCCAGCCTCATCGCCGCCGAGAGCCTGGGCTTCTTCGACTACGGCACGGCCGGGGCGGCCTGGGAGCGGGGCGAGGCGGATATCGGCGGCAAGGTGGCCGTCAATCCCTCCGGCGGGCTCAAGGCCAAGGGGCACCCCATCGGGGCCACCGGGGCGGGGCAGGTCTACGAGGTGGTGCGCCAGCTGCGCGGCGAGGTGGAGCCCGAGCGACAGGTGGCGGGGGCCAGAACGGCCCTGACGGACACCCTGGGCGGGGACGGCGGCACGCTGGTCAATATGATTTTCCAGAGAGGCTGGTAAGATGGAACACAAGCTGATTTTCAAGGATTATAACGAGGCCCTCAAAGAGGACAGGCTGCTGGGACTGAAATGCCGCGCCTGCGGGGCCATTACCATACCCCCCAAGATAGTCTGCCGCCAGTGCCAGAGCCCGGATATGGAGGTCGTGGAGGTGGCGGGGAGCGGCAAAATCAAGACCTTCACCACCGTCTTCGTGGCCGCCGAGGGGCGCGAGGCGGAGGTGCCTTATATCATCGTCATCGTGGCCCTGGACGCCGGCCCCTGGGTTATGGGCAACCTGGAGGGCATCGACCCCGAAGCGGCCTCGATGGAGCTTATCGGCAGGAAGGTGAAGATGGGGCACAGTGTCTTCCCCGGCGACAAGTATTCCGCCGGCGAGGGCGCCCGCCCGCTCTTCCGCCTGGTATGACCGGAGCCGCAATGCCGGATGCTTATTCCCGTCATATCGCCTTCGATGCCATTCTGAATTTCCGCGACCTGGGCGGCTACCCCACGCGTGACGGCCGCACCGTGGCCTGGCGGCGCCTCTTCCGCAGCGGCGAGTTCCGCCACATGACCGAGAACGACCTCCGCCGACTCACGGCGGATATCGGGTTGACCTCGGTCATAGACCTCAGAAGCGGCCCGGAGGTGACGCAGCATGGAATCGACCGGATGGCCCGCGCCGGCATCCGCTACCACAATGTCTCGTTCATCTCGGGCGGCAACCGCGAGGAGGACGAGCGGCTCCTGAAAGAGCTGACCAGCATGGGCGAGTTCTATCTGTACCTGGTACGCCGGAGCGAGTTCGGCGGGCGGATTGTGCGGGCGCTGGAAATCATCGCCGGGGCGGAAAACCACCCGCTGGTGTTTCACTGCGCCATGGGCAAAGACCGCACCGGCATCCTGGCGGCTGTCCTGCTGGGCCTCCTGGGCGTCGAAGACAAGGACATCATCGAGGACTACGTGCTATCCACGCCCGCCGCCGAGGAGTTCGACAGGCGGATGAGAAGCAACCCGGAAATAGCCGGGGAGGTGGCTAAGCTACCGGGCTATCTCTTCCAAGCAACGCCGGAATCCATGGTCTTGTTTCTGGCCACCCTAAACAAAGACTACGGCTCCATCCGGGATTACGTGAGGCTCCAGGGCGCCGGGCCTTCGCTGGTGGAGCGCCTTGAGCAAATCCTGCTCGT
>DAOUEH010000096.1:0-6337 GCA_034430635.1 Dehalococcoidales bacterium
CCGGCGAGTACGGCGACCTGCTCTTTACCCTGGCCAACATCATTCTCCGTGACGGCATCGACCCGGAGGCGGCCCTGCGGGAGGCCAACCGCAAGTTCTACAAACGCTTTACCCACATGGAAAAGCTCTGCCGGGAGCGCGGGCAGAACTTCCACGAGCTTTCGTTCGAGGAGCAGAACGGGCTGTGGGAGGAGGCCAAAAGAGAAGTGGAATAAGGTGGTCGGGGCGAGTGGATTTGAACCACCGACCTCCGCGTCCCGAACGCGGCGCGCTAACCAGGCTGCGCTACGCCCCGCCGCCAGTAATTATACACTGGTACGCTTGAGGCGGGCAAGTATGATACCTCCCCCATCCCCGCCCCAGAGATATTACTTCCCACCCAGCCCGCCCGCGGGGCATCGGTCTATCACCCCGTGTTTCTGCCCCGCCGCCCCGCCCCATAGTTATGTTTTCCCACCCGCCCGCCCTTGTCATAAGCGCGTACTTTAGTCATCCCCCATTAATACCACCCGGAAATATTTACGCATTCTTTACGTATAGCTCGCCGGTGTTTATGCCCGGTATACCCCCGTAATGGTAAAAAATAACAACCGGCGCGTATCAGCAAGCAGGTAGCGCCGCGTATAATGGCATGGCAAGGTGCGTATGAGTAAAGTCTTGATACTATCCAGGAAACCTATCCTTTCCAGGAAGTCGGCCAAGGGCCTGGCGAAAGCCGGCGTCCGGGTTCGGGAGGCATCCAAGTATAAGGAAGACCTCTGGAAGAACGTCGGGGGCGATTACGATATCGTCGTCGTCGACGAGGCTATCTTCGGCGGCGATGCCAAACTTGCGGCGAGCCAGATACACGGCATATCGCGGGCCATTATCATCCTCCTCGGCGATGTCCCCTCCTGGGAGATGTGGGACAAGAAGAAGGAAATTGGCGTTGACCACTACTGCCGCAAGCCTTTGCAGCCCGGCGACCTGGAGCACCGCATCAAGCTGGCCCAGTGCGAGCTGGAATACCACCAGTTCCGCGAGAAGCTGGACTCGCTGTCTACGGGCAGCCCGACTCAACCCGAGCCCGTGGTCGCGCCCGAAGCCGTAGCGGAGGCCCCGGCGGCCGTAGAGGCGCCGCCCCCCCCGCCGCCGGTCGCCGCACCGGAGCCCCGGCCTTATGAAGCCCGGATTCCACCGGTCGTAATGAACGTCATCGCGGGCGAAGAGGCGCCGGTAGCCGAGCCGCCTCAGGCGGAAGCCGCGGAACAATCGCAGTTACCGGCGGGCAGCGCCAACATCTGGCAGGAGCCGCGGGCCGCCCGGCTGGTCAGCGGGCTGCTAAGCGGCAAGACCGGTGAGATAAAGCCGGATATAGACCTGCGCCTTAAGGACGGCTTCACCTACCAGGAAGCCGACGACATCATGGGGACATCCGGGAAAGAGACGGCCGCCGTGCTGGAGACACTGGCCGGCGAGGGCATCCTGCTGCGGGAAAGCTACGAGGAGGTCCTCAACAGCCCGGGTGGCTCCATGCAGCTGATTCCCGTGGAGAGGTGCCCGCACTGCGATTCGGACCGGCTGACGCGCGGGCAGCTTATCGAGCATTTCAACTGCGGTTTTATCGGCCCGGAGGATGAATTTGTCAACGGGCTTAATCTGGTCTGCCCCAAGTGCAAGCGGGAGCTCAAGCTCATCGGCACCGATTACCGCAAGCCGGGGATGCGCTATGTCTGCAACAGCTGCCAGGGGGTATTCCCCAGCCCGGTAGTCAAGTGCCGCGACCTGAAGACGGGCGAGGTCTACAGCCTGGAGGAGCTGCGCCGCATACCCCTCTACCGGTACCGCCTCAACGAGGCGCACCGCCGGCACCTGGAGTTCGAGCTGGAGCCGAAACGGCAGCTCATCGACTACCTGACGCGTCTCGGCTACGAGGTAAAGGAGGCGGTGTCCGTCAAGGGGCGTTCCGGCGCCACGCACACCATCGACCTCCTGGCCAGGATGGAAGAGCTGATTACCCGCAATACCGTCGCCATCGGCATCCTCTCGGCGCCGCGCGAGGGCGAAGCGGTGAATATCGACGCCCTCTTCGGCTTCGACAGCAAGATATACGATACCGGCATCGAGAACAAGATGGTCATCGCGGTACCCCGGCTGGACTCCGAGGCCATGAAGTTCGCCGAGAGGCAGGGCATACGGGTGTACGGCATCGAAGAGCTGCGGGCGCTGCTGCGGGAGCCCCCCGTGGCGGCGGGCATCGCCGGACATGGCGGCCAGGGCCAGCCCGATAGCGCCGGGCGACCGGCCCCCGCCGGCTCCAACCCCGAAGACCGCCTGCAGTGGATGCTGGAAAATAAGGGCTACTCCGTCCACCGTGACTACCGGCTCACCGGCCGGAGCGGGGCGGAGCACACCCTGGGGTTTTACGCCCAGAAGGACGACGGCATCGTCAACCACCGCCTGGCCGTCTGCATCATCAGCGGGGACAGCGACGAGACCGATGTCAACGCCGTCATGAAGTTCGATACGGCGGCCTACGACGGCCGCATCCGCGACAAGGTCATCGTCAACGTGCCGGAGCTGAGCCGCGAGGCCAAGCAGTTCGCCGACTACCAGCGCATCAAGGTCATCAAGGCCGCCGAGCTCTTCGAGCTGTCCGGCCACGGCGAGGACAGGGAAATCGCCTACCGGTACGGGGCGCTGGCCGATAAGCATTAGTCGGGTGAGGTGACATGCTCAAAAGCGGAATCATCGCGGTAATCATCCTCTGCCTGCTCTCGGCCTTCCTGATAATGGTGCCGTCCCAACAGTCCTATCTCTCCCTGGCGCTGGGTTCCGGCAGCGCCCTGATTATAATTATCCATTTCATCGTATCCACGGCCACCAGGAAGCAGAATATTCACGGCCCCGGCTTCTGGATACCCGTGGCGAGCCTGTCCTTCCTCTTCGTCCTCATGCCGATGGTCTTCGCGGCGGCCCTCTATGTCTGGGATAGCTTTTCCGTCATCGCCTGGGTGATGATTGTCAGCCTCACCATGACGGTCTACTTCAACTTCCTGACGGTGCCCCTGGCCCTCTACCAGAAGCACCGCGAGCTCAAGGCCTTCAACATTGTACATACTCCTTCGATAAGCATCCTCATACCGGCCTTCAACGAGGAGAAGGTGCTGGCCCGGACGATAGAGACCGTCATCGAGGCGACCTACCCCAATAAAGAGATTATCGTCATCGACGACGGCTCGACGGACCGCAGCCGGCAGATAGCCGAAGGCTTCGCCGACCAGGGCGTCAAGGTGGTGCACCGCCCCAACGGGGGCAAGGCCACCGCCCTGAACCACGGCCTGATGTTCGCCCGGGGCGAGGTCATCGTCGTCGTGGATTCGGACTCCCGGGTCTGTAAAAATACTTTAGTTGAGTTAGTAAAACCCTTCCGCGACCCGGAGGTAGCCGCCGTGGCCGGGAACATCAAGGTGTTCAACCGCGGCAACCTGCTCACCAAGTGCCAGGCGCTGGAATACATCGCCAGCATCAACATCTCGCGCCGCGCCCTGGATATCTTCGGCAGCGTCGCCGTGGTGCCCGGCGCCCTGGGCGCCTACCGGCGGGAGGCCCTGGAGAGCAGCGGCCGCTACGACCCGGATACCCTGGTGGAGGACTTCGACATCACCATCAAGGCCCTCAAGTCCGGCAAGGTCGTCCAGGCCAGCTCCTCGGCCATCTCCTATACGGAGGCCCCCCAGACCATCCGGGAGTTCGTCAAGCAGCGGCTGCGCTGGTACCGGGGCAATTTCCAGGCCATGTGGAAGCACCACGACGCCGCCTTCAACACGCGCTACGGCTTCCTGCAGCGGCTGTCTTTCCCCTACATGGCCATCTCCATGACCTTTCTGCCGCTGGCCGGCCTGGTTACCATTGTCGCCATCGTCATCCTGGCGGTGAGCGGGGCGGGCATGCTGCTCCTCCTGCCCTTCCTGTTTTTCTGCTTTTTGCAGTTCCTGCTCTGCGCCCTGGCGATACGCCTCGACGGCGAGGACTGGAAGCTGGCGCTGTATTCTCCGTTTTTGATACTGGGCTATAAGCAGCTCTGCGACTTAATCATGATCAAGAGCATGATAGATGTACTCCTGCGCCGCAAGGTGAAATGGGCGGGCATGAACCGCATCGGCGCGGAGGTAAACCGCAAGATTCTTACCTGATAACACCACAGCAAGACGTAAACAGGGGGTGAGGGATGAAGCGTAAAATAATAACAGGGACTTGCCTGTTGAGTCTCGTCTTCGTTTGCGGCTGCCAGGCAGGCACGACGGAGGGCCTGGCGGAGAGCCTTCACGAAGGCCTGACGGAAAGTCTAACCGAGAGTCTTACCGAAAGCCTGAGCGAGAGCCTCACGGAGAGTCTCACGGCCAGCCTGACGGAGAGCCTGGCGGCCAGCCCGGCGGAGACCCCGCCGCCAGCCCCGACGACGGCGAGCTACCAGCGCCGCACTCCCCAGCCGCTGCCGGAAGACGCCCGCCTGATATGCCTCTTCTTCGACGACTGCTTCGCCAACCAGTACGAGATGGCCCTACCCGTACTCCTGGAGCACGATTTTGCGGCTACCTTCGGCGTCATCACCGGCTACATGGGCACCGGCCAGGGCATCTGGAAGTACATGAACGAGGCCAAACTGAGGGTGCTGGCCGAGCTGGGCATGGACATCGCCTGCCACACCCACACCCATCCCAGTCTGGTCGGGCTGTCCGATGAGGAGCTGCACCAGGAGATAACCGATTCCAAGGCTATCCTCGAGGGCATGGGCTTCCAGGTCGAGACCATGATTTACCCCTACTACGAGTGGGACGAGCGAGTCATCAACACGGTCATCGCGGCCGGCTTTACCTGTGGCCGTGGCGGCTGGAACGAGGACCGGTACTACGACCTGACCGATACCGACCCCCTCCGCCGCTACCACATCTTCTCTTGGCAGATTACCGACCAGAGCCTGGAGACCTTCCGCCAGTACTGCCAGCGGGCCAGCGGCGATACGGTGGTGTCCTTCACCTACCATCTCATCGCCGACGACGGCCCGGAGATGACCTCCGTCCCGGTGAGCAACTTCCGCGAGCAGATGGCCTATCTGGCCGACGCCGGTTATACCATCGTCCTCCTGCCCGACCTGGTCGCTCTGCAGAAATAGCGCCCCCACCGCCCCGTTGACACGCCGTGGCCGCCCCCCCTACAATGGCATAGGAGGGCCGGGCGCGCATCCCACCCTGAATGCGCAGTCGCGTAAGAGAGCAATTGCGCAACTGCGGAAGAATGCCGACGGCCTGGGTATCATGAAATACGGCATACTCATTATCGACGGGGCCGCCGGTCTGCCCCTGCCGGAGCGCGGCGGACGCACCTGCCTGGAGCTGGCGGCCACCCCCCACCTGGACGGGCTGGCCAGACAAGGTTATCTGGGCCTGGCCCGCACCGTGCCGCCGGGCATGGAGCCCTCCAGCGCCTGCGCCTGCATGTCGGTGCTGGGCTACGACCCCCGTATATACTATAAGGGGCGCGCCGCCATCGAGGCCCGCAGCCTGGGCATTCCCATCGGGCCGGACGAAGTGGTCTTCCGCTGCAACCTGGTCACCGTGGCAGGCGGCCGCTTGGCCGACTATTCCGGCGGGCACATAACCACCGAAGAAGCCGGGGAGATTATCAAGACCCTGAATGAAGAACTCGGCGGGGAGGACGTGATATTTTATCCCGGCGTGAGCTACCGGCATATCCTCAAGCTCAAGGGGCATGCCGGGACGCTCCAGGCCGCCTGCACCCCGCCCCACGATATCCCCGGCCAGAAAATAGAAAAATACCTGCCGCAGGGCGAGGGGAGCCAGCCCCTCCGCGACCTCATGGCGCGCTCTGTAGGCCCCCTGAGAGGCCACCAGATTAATCAGGCGCGGCTTGCCCGGGGCGATAAGCCCGTTACCCATATCTGGCTTTTCTGGGGCTGCGGGCGCGTCCCCCAGATGCCCCCCTTCGCCGAGACCTACGGCCTTACCGCCGCCCTTACCTCCGGCGTCGACCTGCTCCGGGGCCTGGCCCTGATGGCCGATATGGAGATACTGGATATCCCCGGCGTCAGCGACGGCCCGGACAGCGACCATGCCGCCCAGGCCGGGGGGGCGCTGGCCGCCCTGCAAGAGAAAGACCTGGTGGTCATCCACATCGAGGCGCCCGACGAGGCCGCCCACGGCGGGGACATCGCCGCCAAGATAGCCGCCATCGAGAGAATCGATGCCGAGGTGGTGAGCCGGCTGCGCGCTTACCCCGGCGACCTACGCCTGCTGGTGATGCCCGACCACCCCACCCCCATCGCGCGCCGCACCCA
>DAOUEH010000097.1:0-3590 GCA_034430635.1 Dehalococcoidales bacterium
GGGGAGATTGAAATAGATACCGCCGGGAAAAAGGAGGGGCGGGGGGCCTACCTCTGCCCGGAGCGGGCCTGCTGGGAAAAGGCCCTCAAAGGCAGCCAGCTGGAACACACGCTGCGCGGCGGTCTCAGCCAGGAGAGCCGCCAGAGGCTCGCCGCCGAAGGGGAAGAAATAATTAAAGGAGCCGATTAGTGGCCAAGGCCAGCCAACCGGAGAAAACCGCCAAGCCAGCCGCCGAAAAGGCCGCCAAGCCTGCCGCGGAGAAGGCCGCCAAGCCTGCCGCGGCCAAAGCAGCTGCACCCGCCGCCGCCAAGACGGCCAAACCCGCTGCTGCCAAAACGGCTGCACCCGCCGCCGAAAAGGCCGCCAAGCCTGCCGCGGCCAAAGCGGCTGCACCCGCCGTCAAGACAGCTAAGCCGGCTGCGGCCAAGGCCGCCAAACCCGCCGTCGCCAAGACGGCCGCACCAGCCGCGGAGAAGGCCAAGCCGGCTCCGGAAAAAGCCGCCGAGCCGGCCGCCCCCAAGGGGCCGGTAATCGATATCCCGCGCTCCATCAGCGTGCGGAACCTGGCCGAGCTTATCAAGGAAGACTCCATCAATATTATCAAGCAGCTGATGCGCAACGGCATCATGGCCAATATCAACCAGGTCATCGACTTCGAGACGGCCGCCACCGTCGCCGCCAGCTTCGGCTACCGGGCGCGCCTCAAGTCGCTCCGGGCCCAGCAGATGGCCAGCGCCGCCGAGGAGAGCAAGAAGCTCAAGCGGCGCTACGGCAAGGACGCCGAGAACCTCCTGCCGCGACCGCCGGTGGTCACCGTGATGGGACACGTCGACCACGGCAAGACCAAGCTCCTCGACGCCATCCGCCAGACCAATGTCGTCGACCAGGAGGCCGGTAACATCACCCAGCATATCGGGGCCTACCAGGCCACCATCGACGGGCAGAAGATTACCTTCCTGGATACCCCCGGCCACGAGGCCTTTACCGCCATGCGCGCTCACGGCGCCAATATTACCGACGTCACCATTCTGGTGGTGGCCGCCGACGACGGCGTCATGCCCCAGACGCTGGAGGCAATCAACCACGCCCGCGCCGCCGAGGTACCCATCGTCGTGGCCATCAACAAGATAGATAAAGACAACGCCAATATCGACCGGGTGAAACAGCAGCTGGCCGAGGCCGACCTGGTCATCGAGGACTGGGGCGGCAGTGTCGTCTGCCAGGAAATCTCGGCCAAGGAGAAGCGCGGCATCAAGGAGCTGCTGGAGAGCGTCCTGCTGGTGGCGGAGATGGAAGAGCTCAGGGCCAACCCCAACCAGCCGGCCGCCGGCATCGTCATCGAGGCCGAGATAGACAAGACCATGGGGCCGCTGGCCACGGTGCTCATCCAGACGGGCACCCTCAAGGAGGGCGATACCGTCGTTGTGGGCACGACCTGGGGCCGCGTCCGCGCCATGTTCAACGATACGGGCAAGCGTACCAAGAAGGCAGAGCCGTCCACGCCGGTGGCCGTCCTCGGCCTGGACGAAGTCCCCCTGGTGGGGGATACCCTGACGGCCGTCGCCGACGAGCGCCACGCCCAGGCCCTGCTCTCCCGGCGCCGGGCGGCCCTGGAGAAGGCCGCGGCCGCCGCCGAGACGGTCAACCTCAATACCCTCTACGACCAGATTAGCTCCGGCAAGGTGAAGGAGCTCAACGTTATCCTCAAGACGGACGTCCAGGGCAGCCTGGAGCCGATACGCCACCAGCTGGAGCAGCTGGGTACGGACCAGGTCAAGGTGAGGGTCATCCACAGCGGCACCGGCAATATCTCCGAGAGCGACGTCATGCTGGCGGCGGCCTCGCGGGGGCTCATCATCGGCTTCAACGTCACCGCCAGCGAAGGCGCCCGGAAACTGGCCGCCACCAGCCGGGTGGACATCCGCCATTATAACGTCATCTATACCCTGGCCGACGACGTGGACAAGGCCCTCAAGGGCATGCTGGAGCCCACCTACACCGAGGTCACCGAAGGCCAGGCCGAGGTGCGGGCGGTCTTCCCCGCCGGCAAGGGGGCCAAGGCGGCCGGCTGCTACGTTACCGACGGCAAGGTAACCCGCAACGTCTCGGTGCGGGTGCACCGGGGCAAAGAGGTGCTGGCCGACAGCACCGTGACCAGCCTCAAGCGCTTCAAGGACGACGCCCGGGAGGTGGCCGCCGGCTACGAGTGCGGTGTGGGCGTCAAGGACTTCAACGATTTCCAGGTCGGCGATACGCTGGAATTCTACAGAATGGAGAAATCCGGGTAAGAGTCTTGCCCGGGCCTCCCCATGTCACATCGCATCGAACGGGTGAATACCCTCATTCGCAAGGAAATCAGCGAGCTGATTCAGCACGGGCTCCGCGACCCGCGCCTCGATGAGTTCATCGCCGTCACGGCGGTGGAGACCTCCGCCGACCTGCATTACGCCAAGATTTTCGTCAGCTCCATGAGCGGCCAGCAGGACGAAGCGAAGGTGCTGGCCGTGCTCAACGCCGCCGCCGGTTTCCTGCGCTCGGAGCTGGCCAAGAACGTGCGGCTGCGCCATACCCCCGAGCTCAGCTTCCACTGGGACAACTCCATCGAGCACGGCGACCACATCCTGCGCCTCCTCGACCGGCTCAGCGCGGAACACGGGGACTGACCTTGGACGGTTTCATCAACATTGATAAGCCCGCCGGTATCACCTCTTTCGGCGTGGTGGCCCGCGTGCGGCGCTGGAGCGGGGAGCGGCATGTCGGCCACGCCGGCACCCTCGACCCGGACGCCACCGGCGTCCTGCCCGTCTGTCTGGGGCGGGCGACGCGCCTCGTCGAGTTCCTGGTGAACACCACCAAGACCTACCGCGCCGTTGTCGAGCTGGGCGCCGCCACCGATACCTACGACGCCAGCGGACGGGTTACCGGGCGCGCCGACCCCTCCGGCATTACCAGAGAGCAGCTGGAGGCCGCCCTGGGCCGGTTCCGGGGCACCATCCGCCAGACCCCACCGATGTACAGCGCCGTCAAGCACCGGGGCCGCCCGCTCTACAAGCTGGCGCGGGCGGGGCTGGCCGTGGCGCGGCCGAGCCGCCCCGTGCGAATCCACCGCCTGGAGCTTACCGCCTTCCAGCCGCCGCTGGTCACCCTGGAAATCGAATGCGGCAAGGGGACTTACATCCGCTCTCTGGCCCACGACCTGGGGCAGGCGCTGGGCTGCGGCGCTCATCTCAAGAGTCTGACGCGTACCCGCTGCGGGGGCTTCGCTATCGAGGACGCCGTTTCGCTCGAACGGCTGGAGGAGGCCTTTAGCCAGGGCAGCGGGGAGGATTTCCTCCACCCGCCGGATAGCATCCTTACCGACCTGCCCGCCGCCATCATCGCCGAGGCCGATGAGCCGGCCCTGAGGAACGGCATCCCCCTCTCGCTGGATATAGAGGTAAGCGACCCCCCACCCCGCTACTGGCGCGCCTATTCTGTTGACGGGCGTCTGCTGGGGATACTGGTCTACGAGCCGGAGGCGGGCGTCTGGCGGCCCAAGAAGGTGCTCGTCTAGAGTTTATCCCCCCTACCCCACCCCGTCTGAGTTATCT
>DAOUEH010000098.1:0-2078 GCA_034430635.1 Dehalococcoidales bacterium
ATGAAATCGTTGAAGCCGCCGCTAAGGTTCCACCAGCCCACGGCCACCGCCAGGACGGCCAGGAAGACCAGCGGCCCTACCATCACCCGCGGCGACTCGTGCGTGTGGCTGTGGTCGATGCCGTCGTCGGTGGCGCCGCCCCGGTACTTGCCGTGGAAGGTCATGTAGATGGCGCGGAACATGTAAAATGCCGTCAGGAACACCGTTATCATCGCCAGCGCGAAGAGCACCGGCTGGGCCTCCAGGGCGCTGACCAGTATCTCGTCCTTGCTCCAGAAACCGGCCAGCGGCCAGATGCCCGCCAGGCTGAGTGAGCCGATGAGGAAGGTGGCGTAGGTCCAGGGCATCGTCTGGCGCAGGCCGCCCATCAGTCTCATGTCGAAGGTGCCGGTGGAGTGGCTGATGCTCCCCGCCCCCAGGAAGAGCAGGGACTTGAAATAGGCATGGGTGAAGAGGTGGAACATCCCCACGGCCACGGCCCCCTTGGCCATGACGAGCAGCTCCGCGGTGCTGCCGTGAATCTCGCCGCCGGCAATCCCGTGGGCCAGCGTCATGCCCACGGCCCCCAGCCCCAGCATCATGTAGCCCAGCTGGCTGATGGTGGAATAGGCCAGGACGCGCTTGATGTCGTTGGCGACCAGGCCCATGGTGGCGGCGAAGATAGCCGTGAAGCCGCCGATGATAGCCACGACGTTGATGGCCTCCACCGAGTTGACGAAGAGCGGCATGTTGCGCGCCACCAGGAAGACGCCGGCGGAAACCATCGTGGCGGAATGGATGAGGGCGCTGACGGGGGTGGGGCCTTCCATGGCGTCGGGCAGCCACACGTGCAACGGGAACTGGGCGCTCTTGCCGACGGCCCCGGCGAAGATGCCGATGGCCGCCCACATCAGCACCGACCCGCCCAGGATGCCGGTGACGGCCAGCGAGTGCAGCTCGTGGATATCAAACGTGCCGGTGTTGACGAAGAGGATTAAAATGCCCGCCAGGAAGCCGAAATCTCCGATGCGGGTGACGATAAAGGCCTTCTTGGCGGCGTCGGCGGCCGACTTGCGGTGGTACCAGAAGCCGATGAGGAGATAGGAGCACAGCCCCACCATCTCCCAGAAGACGAAGGTGAAGAGGAGGTTGTCCGAGAGCACCAGCCCCAGCATGGAGAAGGTGAACAGGGACATGAAGGTGTAGTAGCGGTAGTAGCCCGCCTCGTCGCCGTGCATGTAGCCCAGCGAGTATATCTGTACCATCAGGGAGACGATGGAGACGGTGACGGCCATGACGATGGAGAGCTGGTCGGCGATGAGGCCCACGTGGAAGTTGAAATTGCCGATGACCACCCAGGAGACGTCCGGCACGGCAAGCTCCTGGCTGTCCCCGGTGAGCAGGGAGAAGAGGGCCCAGATGGCGAAGATGGCCGCAACGCCGATGGCCCCGATGGTGACGTAGCCGTAGACCTTCGACTCCTTGGGGACGAAGAGCCGCAGTATCAGGCCGTTGACGATAAAGGAGGCGAGCGGCAGCAGCATGATGAGCCAGACCAGCTGATACGGTATCATAGCTTCTTTAAAATATCCTTAATCACGTGCTCTTTGTCCTGGGGCACCTGCACCGAGTAGTCGGTCAGCTCCTGGCCGATGGGCAGGCCCGCCGCGGGCATGATGCGCGTGGGGATGCCCTCGCCCTCGAAGCACTCCTTCCACATCTCGGCGATGGCCAGGCTACCGGCTTTTTTTACTTCAACCCACATTTATTCTTAACCTTTTTACCACCCTGCCTCCCCATCTACCTCACCCCCTGTGTCCCCCTCTCCTTCACCCCTGATGTCATTGCGAAACCATTCCGGCGCAGCCGGAAGGCGAAGCAATCTCTTTCGCCGCCGTTGGAGATTGCCGCGTCGCCAGGCTCCTCGCAATGACTCCTGCGTAATAGGTTTTCCCTTCTTAAAATCTTACTGTAAGGCCAGCACGGTATCGCCGAGGTAGAAAGGCCAGACGACGATGCCCAGGATAATCTTCCACCAGACCAGGTCGGCGAAGCCGATGGTAAAGAGCCATCCCAGGAACCAGACTCCCCCGAAAAAG
>DAOUEH010000099.1:0-8005 GCA_034430635.1 Dehalococcoidales bacterium
CCACTGGGGGGGCGGGGTGGTAAATAAAATCTACGGCGGGGTGGGGTAAGGGGGGGGAATAACCTCCCTTACGAAAAGCAAAATAAAGGCTAGACTAAACTAACCCTTACCCCATCTTCTTGAGCGCCTCGCGGAACATATCGCGGTGGTGCTTCTCCCGCTCGAAGGCGATGCGGAAGCTCTCGGCGGCCTCGTGCCTTCCCTCCTGCTCCGCCTCCTCGATAAACTTGGGATACATCGACATGATTTCCAGGCTCTCGCCCTCGGCCGCCTCTCTCAGGTTATCGCGCGTCCCCCGCACGACCTTCATCGCCTGCAGATGGCTCAGGGCGTGGACTATCTCGGCGCCCGCCGCCTCGCGGAAGAACTGGGCAACCTCCACGTAGCCCTCCTCCAGGGCGCGGTGGGCGTAAGCCAGGTACTCGATGTTGGTCTGGCTCTCGTCGGCAAAGGCTATCTTCAAATTATCATCCGTCTGCGACATCCGTCACCCCCCTCGGTGCTGCCCCGGCGGCAGCTCGTATACTTTTCCCAGGGCCGCACCCCCGGCCAGGTGGGCGCAGCTCAGGCGGCTGCGGCACTCCCGGCAGTCTGCCGAGCCTATCTCCACCTCGCGCAGTTTGCCCTGGCGTACCAGCGTCGCCAGCATCCCCTCCAGGGCGCCGGGCGCCACGTCCAGCCTGCGGGCAAGCTCGTTCAGGTCGAACGGCTCATCGGCCTCCCGGAACTGCTTCATTATTTCCGCCAGCATAACAACCTCGTATGACCTATTATATAAATAACCGGCCGATTTGATAAATCAAAGTGGCTACCGTCCAGCCGAGCACGAACGTATAGGCGATGGTGAAGACCGTCCACTTCCACGAGCCGGTCTCCTTCTTGATGATGCCCAGCGTGGCCACGCAGGGGATATAGAGCAGAATCATCGTCATGAAGGCGAAAGCCACCAGCGGCGTCCAGCCGAGCTGACCACTCAGGGCGGCGGCGAAGCCACTCGACCCTTCGGCCCCGGCGAAGAGGGTGCCGAAGGTGCCGACGACGGTCTCCTTGGCCAGCACGCCGAATATCATGGCGATGGCGGGCTGCCACTGGCCGAAGCCGGCCGGGCCGAACACCGGGGCGACGGCTCGCCCGATGCTCTCCAGGACACCGAAATAGTTCATCGCCCAGATGACGAGCACGGCGACGAAGATGATACTGCCCGCCCGCGAGATGAAGGCCCAGCTCCGCTCCCAGACGTGCGCCGCCACCGAGGTGATGGTGGGCAGGCGGTATGGCGGCAGCTCCATGACGAAGTGGCCACTCTCGCCGGGGACGAGTCGCTTGCGGAAGAGCCAGGCCAGCAGGATGGCCAGCACCACCCCGATGGCATACATCGCGAAGACCACCAGCCCCTGATAGGCGGTGAAAAAGGCCCCGGCCAGCAGGGCGTAGACGGGCAGCCGTGCCCCGCAGGACATCAGCGGCGTTACCAGTATCGTTACCAGCCGGTCGGACGGGTTTTCGATGGTGCGGGCCGACATCACGGCCGGGACGCTGCAGCCGAAACCCAGTATCAGCGAGACGAAGGAGCGCCCGTGCAGGCCTATTTTGTGCATCAATCTGTCCATGACGAAGGCCGCCCGCGCCAGGTAGCCGGTATCCTCCAGGATGGAAAGGGCGATGTAGAGCAGCAGTATAATGGGGATAAAGGCCAGCACCGCCCCCACCCCGCCGATGATGCCGTCGGCCAGGAGCGAGCCCAGCCAGCCCGGGGTAATACCGGCCGCCGGCGCCGCCAGCTTATCGAGGCCGGTGTTGATGAGGTCGATGAGCGGGGCAGACACGGCAAAGGTGAACTGGAAGACCGCGTAGAGAATCAGCAGAAAGAGGGGGATGCCCAGCCAGCGGTTGAGGACGAAACCGTCTATTCTATCGGTGGCGGTCACCCGGGCCACGGCGGGCTTGGTAAGGACGTCCTTCATCAGCCCGCTGATGAAGCCGTAGCGGGCATCGGCAATGAGCGTCTCGGCGTCGTCGCCGTGCACCTTCCGCAGGTGCTCCAGGCTCTCGTCCCGGACACGTAGGATATCTTCGTGGGGCGACAAGACTACACCTGCCTGACTTTCTTGATTATCTCTTTGTCATCTTCCAGGAGCTTTACGGCCAGCCAGCGCGGGGGGTAAGAACCCGCCGGCGGCCGGGCGGCCAGCAGTTTTTCCAGCTTGACGATTTCCTGCTCCACGTCGCGGCCGTAGGAAAGGGTCATCCCCTCCGCCGGGCGATTGCCCGCGGCCACTTCGAGGACGGTCGCCAGGAGGTCTTCCGTCCCCTGGTTGCGGGCGGCTATCATGGGCACCACCGGGGCGCCCAGCAGGTGCGCCAGCTCCGCGGTATCGATGTGGTAGCCGCGGGACTCGGCCACGTCCATCATGTTGAGGGCGATGACCACCCTGGCCCCCATCTCCAGGAGCTGCACGGTGAGGTAGACATTGCGCTCCAGGTTGGAGGCATCGACGACGTCGACGACGACATCGGGCCGCTCGTCGACGATAAAATCGCGGGCGACAACCTCGTCAAGCGAGTAGGCCGTCAGGCTGTAGACGCCGGGGAGGTCGACGACGTGGATACGCCACCCCCGAAAGGTGAGGTGGCCTTCCTTCTTCTCCACCGTCACCCCCGGCCAGTTGCCCACGTGCTGCCGGGCCCCGGTGAGATTGTTAAATACCGTGGTCTTGCCGGAGTTGGGATTGCCCGCCAGGGCGATGGTAATGCTCTTCTCAGTCACGGTCACCCGTCCCCGCGGCCCGGATCATGACCTTACTGGCCACGCCGCGACCCAGGGCCAGCCGCGAGCCGCGCACCTCGATGACTACCTGGCCGGGACGCCCGCTGGAGATTACGGTGACCTCCACCCCCGGCGTCATCCCCAGGTCGGCCAGGCGGCGCTGCAACCCCCAGCCCGCCCTCACGGACAAAATGATGACCCGCTCGCCGGGGGCCGCCCGGGAGAGCAGGCCGCCGGTAAGCTCCACCTGTACCTTCTCCGCCTCCTGCTTGCGCAGGGCCAGGTCGTATCCCTTTACCTTTATCTGTACCGGGTCTCCCAGGGGCGCCACCCTCTCCACCTCGACGGTGGCCCCGGGGACAACCCCCATATCGAGGAGGCGCCGGCGTATCGACCCGGCCCCTCCCACGCGTACAATCCGGCCGCTTTCCGCCGGCATCAGCTCGCTGAGCGGTCTTATCGTCATCGGATATAGTTCTCCATCAGGCATTATACCAGATAGAGGCGCCTAAAGTCAAGGGTATCCTAATAATATTATTAGCCTTTCCTCTTTATAAACTTGACACGCCCGAATTTTTGTGCTAAGCTCTATATGTAAAGGAAACCGCCGGAAAGGACGTGTCTTGAGCCAGCTTACGGTTGAGGAATATCTGGAATCCATCGGCGCGCTGGAGGAGAGGGAGAGCCCCGTCAGTACGTCGTCCATCGCCCAGAGCATGGGTGTCTCGCTGGCCTCGGTCAGCGAGATGCTGCGGCGCCTGGCGGAAAAGGGGCTGGTGGAGCACACCCCCTACGGCGGAGCCAATCTCACCGAAGAGGGCCGGCAGCGTTTCCTCCAGCTGACCCGGCGTCACCGGCTCTGGGAAGTATTTCTTCACCGGCACCTCGGCATCGGCTGGGAGGCAGTCTACCACCACGCCTGCGCCCTTGAGCACGCCACCGAAGACCTGGTCGCCGACCGGCTGGCCGAGTTCCTGGAGAATCCCGCGGTCTGCCCCCATGGCAGCCCCATACCGGATAAAAATCTCGACTACGCCCCGACCCCCGGCAAGACCCTGGCCAGCCTGGACGTGGGGCAGTCGGCGCGGGTGCTCAATGTCATCGTCGAGCACAACGCCGATTTCCTGCGCTACCTGAGCAGCCTGGGCCTGATGCCAGGCGTGGCAGTGAAGGTGCTGGAGAAGGCCGACTACGACGGCACGCTGACCATCGAGGTGGCTGATAATTCTAAGGCCATCGGGCGCGAGGCGGCCTCGCTCATCATGGTGAAGCCTCTCTAAAGATAGCTCTCTTTTTACCTTTGTTCTACCCCACTCCATCCGTGTTATCTATTCCCACCCAGGCCGCCCCTATCATCAACTGCTTAGCCCGTAATTATGCCCCACCTTTACCCCCAAGACATCGCAGAATGCCTCGTTTCCCCCATCTTAATCCACCCTTGACAAGCCGGCGGGCGATGTATTAGTATACCCAGAAATTCTATGTATTAAATAGCCAGCAACCCCTGATACCGGCAGCCCCGGCGGGAGACTGACTTCACGATAAAGCCAATTAGAGGGGGCGAAGTTCGCCCTCATCCGGCCGGAGCGCTACGAGCAGCGCCGCCGCGAGTACGAGCTTTCACGGGGGCGGCAGCCGTAAATAGAGATATTTATGACACCCCCTCCCCAAACCCCTTATTTTCGTGGT
This sequence comes from Dehalococcoidales bacterium, assembly GCA_034430635.1. GTDB lineage: Bacteria > Chloroflexota > Dehalococcoidia > Dehalococcoidales > RBG-16-60-22 > DAOUEH01. Next base: position 4,457 of record DAOUEH010000099.1, read on the forward strand.
ATAATATAAATTGAGTTTCAGTTTAGGTTATTACAAGCTCCCAGAGGCCACTACAACGGGACTTTCTCAGGCATTGGATGACCCGAACTCTAACGAATAACAAAGAGAGGAGGTCATCCAGTGAGTTTCCAGGATAAAACCCTCACCTGTTCCGACTGCGGCGCCACGTTTACCCACAGCGCCGAAGACCAGGAGTTCTTCCAGTCCCGTGGCTACGTCAACGAGCCCAAGCGATGCCCGGAATGCCGCCAGGCCAGGAAGACCGAGCGCGGCTACGGAGCCCCCCGCCAGATGTTCCCCGCTACCTGCGCTGAGTGCGGCAAGAGCACCGAAGTTCCCTTCCAGCCCCGCGGTGACAAGCCGGTCTACTGCAGCGATTGCTTCCGAAAAATCCGTCCTGACCGCTAAACAGGGCTAAGAGGATAAAACACCAGTCACGTCCGGGTGCGGGCAACCGGCCCGGATGTGACTTCTGGTGAAGCCAGGCCGTAAAAAACCGAAGCCGGGGAAAAAGGGGGGAATATTATGAAAATTTACGTGGGCAATCTTTCCTACGATGTCACCGAGGACGAACTGGCGGCGGAGTTCGGCGTTTACGGCAAGGTAGACTCCGTGGCCATCCCCTCCGATAAGTTCAGCGGCCGCCCCCGCGGCTTCGCCTTCATCGAAATGGGCTCCAAGTCCGATGGGGACGCCGCCATCGAGGCGCTCAACGGCAAGGTACTCAAAGAGCGGACGATGGTCGTCAACGAGTCCCGCCCCCGCACCGATAACCGCAGCGGCGGCTTTGGCCCCAACCGCAGGCCCGGCGGCTCCTACGGCAATCGCGGCGGTCGTTCTTCCGGCGGCGGGCGGCGGCGGCGCTACTAATCCTGCCCCGCCTTCAACTGCTTCCTGCGCCCGCTATCCCCGGTTTTTACCAGATACCCGGCAGCAAGGCCTTGCGCCCCGGCGGGTAGTCGGGGAAATGCTCCTGATACCAGCGGTGGTTGGCGCGCGCCCGCGGGGCAAGATTGGCCACCGTCCAGAAGGCGAAGAGCAGCCCCGGCAGCGACCATGTCGCCAGCGCCCAGCCGGCCCAGATGACCATTTCTCCCAGGTAGTTAGGGCAGGATACCCAGCGGTAGCACCAGTCCTTGGAGACCTTATAGCCCGATTCGCCGGGCTGCCGCAGCGAGCGCAGTATCAGGTCGGCGCGGCGGTTGATGACGAAACCGATGATGAAAAGCAGCCCCCCAATGATGAAACGCGGGTCGGCCAGCCAGCTGTCGGCGTAGCCCGCGGAGAAGGTAAAGATATAGCGGCCGTTGAGATAGCCGTTCATCAGGTTGAAGATGAGCCCGAAGGCCACTATCGAGAGGGGCATGCGCCGCGCCTCCCCCCGCAGGCTGAAGGGATAGACGAAGGCCCGGTGCAGGTAATGCGCCTCCCAGAGCACCAGAAAGACGAGCGTCGTCGTGGTGAGGCCGCCGCCCAGAAAGGCGCAGGCGGCGAAGGCCAGCGGGGCCGCCGCCTCCATGAGCACCCAGCCCAGCCGGCTGCCGACGCTCGGTCCCCAGCCCCGGCGGACATGCCGCCCGTAGGGGGCCGTTACGAAGAATAGCGCCACGAAGATGGCCAGAGCCAGGGCGAACCAGGCTATCATCAGGCCGTTGAAGACCGTTAGCTCCGTCATACTTTACCACCGGACTCTTTCTCCGGCAGGGCGGGGAGATTGCCGTTTTCGCGGAACCAGCGCAGGGTGTCTTCCAGCGTCTCCCTAAAGGGCCGCGGCCGGTAGCCCAGCTCGCGGGCGGCTTTGGCATGGCTTATTTCGCGGTTGCTGCGGAGCGCCCGCAGCGAAACGCTGGTATAGAGGGGGCGCTTCCGGCTCAAATGACTGATACCCTGGATGAGCGGGGCGCTGACGCGGGCCAGCCAGAGGGGGCAGACGAACCGGGCGGGGGCCGCGCCGGTAATCCCGGCCACCATGACGGCGATATCGCACATGGAGACCCAGTGCCCGGAGATAAGGTAGTCGGCGCCCGCCGGGGCCCTGGCCTCGGCCTGCATCGCCCCGGCCACCACGTCGCGCACGTCCACCCAGTCGAACCCGCCGGTCACCAGGGCCGGCAGCTTCCGCTGCGCCATATTGAGGATGGCCTCGCCGACATAGGACGGCTGGTAATCGTGAGGGCCGATGATGGCCGTGGGATTGATGATAACGGCGTTCAGCCCTCCGGCAATGGCCTGCCGCACCACCTCCTCGGCGGCGGCCTTGGAGCGGTCGTATGGAGGGTAGCGGCGCGAGGTCACCCGGGGGCGGGACTCGTCCACCGGCGTATCGAAGGGTTCCTGCACCAGGGCGTGAATGGAGCTGAAATGGACGAGGCGCCCCACTCCGGCGCGCCGGCAGGCCTCGATGACGTTGCGCGTACCGGCGACGTTGACCCGCGCCACCTCCGGCCAGTCGCTGCCCGAAAGGGAGATGCGGGCGGCCAGGTGATAGACGACCCCGGCGCCCTTGAAGGCATCGCTCAGCGACGCCACGTCGAGGATACTGCCGTGGACAATCTCGGTATCCAGCCCGTTCAGGGCGCGGTGGCTGCGGTGAACCAGGCAGCGGGTGGGCCTTCCCTGTGCGAGCAGGGCGCGTACCAGGTTGGCGCCGATATGGCCGCTGGCGCCGGTAATTACGGTGGTCATTGCTAGGGATTATAGCATAGCGAGGCGAGGTATAGCCAGTTCGCCAGGGTAACGGCGCCGGTCAATCCGGCCTGATTTTAATAATAACCTGGCGGCTGCGCGGCCCGTCGAACTCGCCGAGGAAGACGCCCTGCCACGTACCCAGGACGAGCGCTCCTCCTTCGATAAACAGCGTGGCGATAGTACCCATGAGACTGGCCTTAATATGCGCCGGGGAGTTCCCTTCCTGGTGACGGTAGCCGGCGTGAGGCGGGACGATTTTGCCGAGCTCCTCGGCGATATCGGCGACGACGCTGGGGTCGGCGTGCTCGTTGACGGTGACGCCGGCGGTGGTATGGGGGCAATAGACGTGGCAGACGCCACTCTCCACGCCGCTTTCGCCCACGATTTTTCTGATGATGGCAGTAATATCCATGAACTCAACCGGCGAGTTTGTCTTTATGTCAATCTTCTTAATCAAGGCCCACCCCCTTGCCTTTTATTCACCTATACTACACCTTGCTCGTACGGCTGGCAATACCCTTCCCCACCCCTTTCAGAAATATCTATTCCCACCCAAGCCGCCCTCGGCACATCCGCGGCTTAGCCCGTAGTTTTCCCCTACCCCCCGGGTGTTTAAGAGGGGCGAAGCCCCTCTTTTATTAGTCAAAATCCCCCTCTCCAAACAGAATATCAAAGGCTTTCTTAAGTGCCCGGTTTGAAGAGGGGGACTAAGGGGGAGAGGCAATAAAGGAAAAACGAGCATACGCCTCTCTAAATAGTGAGCCCCCGCCGGAATATGCTATACTTTTTACCATGAAAGTCTCGGAGCTGGGGGAGTTCGGGCTGATTGACCTCCTGGCCAGGATGATCGCCGAATCCAAA
>DAOUEH010000100.1:0-4335 GCA_034430635.1 Dehalococcoidales bacterium
TCGCCGGTCTATCCGCGCTCGTTCTGGCCACGCTTTCCGTCGCCGGTACACCGATGGACAAGCCGTTCACATCCGGTATTTATCGCTACTCTCGCCATCCCATGTATCTCTCCATGATTTTCGTCTACCTCGGGGTGAGTATCGCCGCCGCTTCCTGGCTGTTTTTCCTCATTACCATAATTACATTTTTCCTGCAGCGCTACCAGATGCTCAAAGAGGAAAGGTATTGCCGGGAAAAATTCGGCGATACCTACCGCAAGTATATGGCAAGGACTCCTCGCTGGCTGGGGATTCCGCACTAATAACACAGGGGGCAGTCTACCGGATATGACTATGAACTACGGTGGCTACGAAGATAACGAATACGTCGCCGAGTACTACGACACGATGTACGATAACATGCGGCCCCAGGACATCGCCTTTTTCGTCGCCTATTCCCGGCAGGCCGGCGGCCGCACGCTGGAGCTGGGCTGTGGCACCGGCCGCGTGCTGATACCCACCGCTGTCGCGGGCTGCCAGATTACCGGGCTGGACATCTCGCCGTTCATGCTCGATAAATGCCGTGAGAAGCTGGCCAGTGAGCCCGAAGCGGTGCGGCAACGGGGCAGGCTAATCCAGGGAAAAATGACCGATTTCGCTACCGGCGAGACCTACCCGCTGGTGACGATACCCTTCCGTCCCTTCCAGCACCTCATCACCGTGGCCGAGCAGAGGGCCTGCCTGGAGTGCATCCATAAACACCTGGCGCCGGACGGCATCTGCATCATCGACGTCTTCAACCCCAATTTCGCCATGCTCGACCCCGACCCGAAACTCACGGAGGAGCGGGAGGACATGCCGGAAACAGAACTGCCCGACGGCAGGAAAGTCCGGCGCGCCGGTCGGATGGCGGGTTTCCACCGCGAGCAGCAGTACAACGACATCGAGCTGATATATTACGTCACTCACCCCGACGGCAAGACGGAGAGGGTTGTGCAGGCCTTCCCGATGCGCTATTATTTTAGGTACGAAATGGAGCACCTGCTGGAGCTCAGCGGGTTCCGGGTCGTCGACCTGTTCGGGGATTTCGATAAGTCGGCCTATGCCAGCGATTCGCCGGAGATGATATTCGTCGCCGAAAAACGGAGGAAGGACCGGCCGCTGTGAAAGGTAAGATTAACAAGGAAACTATCTTTGTCTCGATTCTAACCATTCTCGCCATCGCCTGCTTCCCGGCCAATCCCCTCGTCCTCAGCGGGGCCATCGATACCCCCTTTTACCTGCCTGCCTTTATCATCGGGTGGGTCATATGGGCCGGAGGCATGGTACTGGTCATGGCGCCCATTATCCAGTTTCCCCACCAGGGCGGCGTCCCCAAGGGTAAATCATTCACGGAGACTACCAAAGTGGTCGATACGGGCATCTACGCCGTCGTCAGACACCCGCAATACGTGGGAGGCATCCCCAGCATCTTCGTCACCTGCATCCTCTGGTATCCCCACTGGCTGTTCGCCGTGCTGGGGGTAATAGGTACCGCCATGATATATCTCAGTATCATCGAGGAAGACAAGAAACTCGTCGCCAAGTTCGGTGACGAATACGCCGCCTACATGAAGCGGGTACCGGGCATGAATATCTTCCGCGGTATCTGGCAGGTATGGCGTCACCCGGTGAGTCGCTGAAATGCCCGAGCCGCGCAGCTACAGCACCGAAGCCATCGTCATCCGCAAGACGAAACTGGGCGAGGCGGATACCATCCTCACCTTCTTCACTCCCGACCGGGGCAAGATTCAGGGCTTCGCCAGGAGCCTGCGCAAGCCCAGGAGCAAGCTGGCCGGGCACCTGGAGCTGCTCACCCACAGCCAGGTATCCTTCGTCCGCGGCAAGAACCTGGATACCATTACCGGCAGCCAGACGATTAATAGCTTCCTCCCCCTGAAAAACGACCTCTTCCTCACCTCCTGCGGGCTCTATGTGGCCGAGCTTATCAACCAGTTCACCGCCGAGCACCAGGAGAACCTGCCGCTCTTTAAGCTGACGCTGGATACCCTCCACCGGCTGGCCGATGAGGACAACCATGAGCTCGTCCTGCGCGCCTTCGAGCTGCACCTCCTGGAAAGCACCGGCTACCGCCCCCAGCTGCGCCAGTGCGTCGCCTGCCACCGGTCACTCGAGCCGATTACCAACTATTTCAGCCCGGTTGCCGGCGGCCTGCTCTGCCCCGCCTGCGGCCCCACCCAGCCCTTCGCCCGGCCCGTTACGGTCAACGCCCAGAAGGTCATGCGGCTGCTCCAGGGCGGGGACTTCGCCCCGGTCGCCCGCCTCAAGCTGGGTGCCGAACTCGCCGCCGAGATTGAGGACACCCTCGGCGAGTACATCAAGTACCTGCTGGAGAGGGAGGTAAAGTCCGCCGCCTGGCTGGAGACCCTAAAAGAACAAAAGTCTAGTTTTAGACCCTAGAACATCTGGTGACCCCACCCCTTTGCCCCCGGAGACATTACCCCCTTTACCATAACCCACACATAACCTATAATAATAAGACCTAGCGCGATAGCTAACGTAATTAATTCTCGTAAAGCAGGTTTAGAATGCCATCCAGACTGGACGACATCAACGAGCAAAGACGCCAGAAGCTAGAGAAGCTGCGGGCGCGCGGCATTAATCCCTATCCCAACCGCTTCCCGCTAACCCACACGACAGAGCAGGCCGTGGCCCGGCTGGAGGCGAGTGAGAAGCAGGACAAGCCCGCCGGGGACAAGGCCGTGAGCGTGGCCGGGCGCCTTACCGCCATCCGCCGGATGGGTAAAAGCTCGTTCGCCGATATCCGCGACGGCTCCGGCAAGCTCCAGCTGCTCTTCCAGAACGCCGGCTTCGATGAAGCCAGCCAGGAGCTCTTCAAAGACCTGGATATCGGCGATTTCATCGGCGTGGAGGGCAAACTCCTGCGCACCCGTACCGGCGAGCCCACCCTGGCCGTGACGGGCTTCACCCTGCTCGCCAAGTCGCTGGCGCCCCTGCCGGAGAAGTGGCACGGCCTGAGCGATACCGAGATACGCTACCGCCAGCGATATTTAGACCTCATCGCCAATACCGAGGTGCGCGATATCTTCCGGGTACGCAGCCTCACCGTCGCCGCCATCCGCCGCTTCCTCGACGGCCGCGGCTTCGTCGAGGTGGAAACGCCCGTCTTCCAGCCCTCCGCCGGGGGGGCCCTGGCGGCGCCCTTCGTCACCCACCACAACGCCCTCGACCGGGACTTCTACCTGCGCATCGCCACCGAGCTGCACCTGAAAAGGCTGGTCGTCGGCGGGTTCGACAAGGTCTACGAAATCGGGCGCGTCTTCCGCAACGAGGGCATCTCCACGACGCACTCGCCGGAATACACCCTGCTGGAGAGCTACCAGGCCTACGCCGACTACACCGACGTCATGGCGATGACCGAGGAGATGGTCTACCAGGTCGCTAAAGAAGTGCTGGGCACCAGCGAGATTACCTACGGGGAGAACACCATCGACCTCAAGACCCCCTGGCAGCGCATCACCCTGCGCGACGCCGTCAAAGAGTACGGCGGCATAGATTATGTCAAATATCCCACCGCCGCCGGCCTGCGCGAGAAGATGCGCTCGCTGAAGATGGAGGCCGACACCCAGAAGAACTGGGCCAAGCTGGTCGACGAGCTTCTCAAGACCTACGTTCGACCCAGGCTCATCCAGCCCACCATCGTCCACGACTACCCCGAATCGATGTCGCCGCTGGCCAAGAACAAGCCCGGCCGCGAGCGCGTCGTCGAGCGGTTCCAGGCGGTGGCCGGGGGGTTGGAAATCGCCAACGCCTACAGCGAGCTCAACGACCCCCTGGAGCAGCGCGAGCGCTTCGAGGAGCAGATGAAAGACCGCCACGGCGGCGACGCGGAGCAGTGGACGATTGACGAGGACTACCTGACCGCCCTGGAGTACGGCATGCCCCCCACCGGCGGCCTGGGCGTGGGTATCGATAGATTAATCATGCTCCTCACCAACCAGCAGTCGATTAGAGAGGTGATACTCTTCCCCCAGCTGAGGGAGAAGGACTAGGGGCTAAGCCGCCGAAAGCGGATTGCTTCGCTCCGCTCGCAATGACATATGGGGAGGCGGGGTATACTCTAAGGGCTAAGCCGTAGATGCCGCGAGGGCGGCCGGGTGGGAATAGATAACACCGAAGGGGGGAGGGGAGGCAAACCATGCTGGATATCAAATATATCCGGGAAAACCCGGACGAGGTGCGCCGGGCGGTGGCCAACCGCCACGACAGCGCCCCCATCGACGCAATTTTGAAGCTGGATAGCGAGCGCCGCCAGAAGGTCGGCGAGCTGGACGG
>DAOUEH010000101.1:0-2503 GCA_034430635.1 Dehalococcoidales bacterium
TCGGATTGAGAGACCCGGAAGTACGCCTCTCGCACGCCGGTCTGGTGCGGGCCCTGCTGGAGAAGCTGGGCCTCAGCCCCGAGGAGCAGCACCGCACCTTCGACCGCATCCTCGACGGCGACGCGGGATTGCTGGCGGAAATTAGTAAAGACTCGCCCGGCCTGGGGGAGGCCATCCGGCCGCTGCTGGGCACCAAGGGCAGGCCGCCCGGCTTCCTGCGCGACCAGCGGGACATCATCGCCCGCGAGATGCCCGACCTTGCCCCCTGCCTAGACGATTTCCTGGCGACGGTGGCCGTCCTCGACGAGCTGGGCTGCGCCTGTAAAATAGACATCGCCTCCGGGGCGGGCTTCGAGTACTATACCGGCCTGATTTTCCAGCTCTACATCGGCGGGGAGAAGGTAGGCGGCGGGGGCCGCTACGACGCCCTGATACCGGCCATGGGGGGCGGGGACGTGCCCGCCGCCGGCTTCGCCCTCTACACGGACGGCCTGATGAAGCTGGTGGATGCGGCGGCCGTCGCCCCGGCGGGTGCAGCCAGCGTGCTGGTACGCCTGAAGTCCGGGGTTATCAAGGACGCCTTCATGCTCGGCGACGTCCTGCGGGAGAAGGGCTATACCGTCGCGCTCGACATGGGCGGCAAGTCCCGGGGCGCCGACTGGACGATTGAAGTTAGGGGCAAGACACCGGCGTTCGTGGTTACGAACAAGTCAGGGTCGCGGCAGGACGCGCCCGACGTCGCCGGAGTTATCAAGATACTGGAGGGTAAAGGTGGCCGTTAAGCTGGCCCTGCCCAAGGGGCGACTCCTGCGGAAGACCGCCGCCCGGCTCCAGAAGGCCGGGTGGGGGCTCGACGAGTACAACTCCGGCATGGGCTTCTACCGGCCCAAATCGCAGAAATTCCCGGACGTGCTCATACGCGTCTTCCACGAGAAGGATATCCCCATCCAGATTGCCACGGGCAACTACGACCTGGGCATCTGCTGCCTGGACTGGGTGGAGGAGCTGCTGGTGAAATACCCCTCCAGCGATATCGTCAAGGTGGCCGACCTGGGCTACGGCGAGGGCTCGCTCTATACGGCGGCCGTCTCGCCGCCCGACGCCTCCGCCAACGGCGCGCCGGTGCGCATCGCCAGCGAGTACCCCAACCTGGCCGAGGCCTACGCATTGAGGCGCCGCCTGAGCCGTTTCAGCGTCTTCCCGGTCTGGGGCGCCGCCGAGGCCTACCCCCCGGAGAACGCCGAGATGGTGCTCCTCCCCGCCGGGGAGGGCAATATCGGCGGGGCCGGTCTCCGGCCGCTGGAGCGCGTCCTGGACTACCGGGCCTGGCTCATCGCCAACCGGGCCAGCCGGGAGGCGAAAAACATTGATAAAATCGTAACATCTCTCTGTGGCGCTATCAGCGGGGAAAGGGTGGCCGCCCCCGCAGAACCGTCTTCAGCGAGCCCGGCGGGACGCCGCCCGCCGCTGAAAACAGCGGCCGGTGCCGTGCGGCTGGCCCTGCCCGACGGACACCAGCAGCAGCAGACGGTTAATTTATTTAACAGGGCCAGCATCCGGCTGGATGATTATCCCTCGGCGACGGGCAACCGCCGCCCCGGCATCGATATTAAAGGGGTGGCCGTCAAGGTCATCCGCCCCCAGGACATGCCGCTGCAGGTGGCCAACGGCAACTTCGACCTGGCCGTGACCGGCCGCGACTGGCTGACCGACCACAAGTGCCAGTTCCCGGGTAGCCCGGTAAGTGAGATACTCGACCTGAAGCTCAGGCGGGTGCGGCTGGTGGCGGTGGTCAGCCAGGAAGTCCCCGCCGACGATGTCGCCGGCCTGAGCCGCTATATCGCTGGGAGAGGGGAGACGATGCGCGTCGCCTCGGAGTACGTCAACCTGGCCGATAAGTACGCCCGCGATAACCACCTGGGGCACTACCGGGTGATTCCCACCTGGGGGGCCACCGAGGGCTTCCTGCCGGAGGACGCCGACCTGCTCATCGAAAATACCGAGACGGGGCGCACCATCGCCCGGCACAACCTCAAAATTATCGATACCCTGTTCGAGTCGACGGCCTGTCTCATCGGCAATGATGAGGCGCTGGCCGACGCCGTTAAAAAGAAGCGTATCGGATTTATAATTAATAAGCTCAAGGCGGCCGTGGAGGGCGACAGATGAAGATAACCGAAGGGTATGAAGCAGCCCGCCAGGCCCTCTCCCGGCAGGTCTCGGCGGGTCTCGACGACCCGGAACGGGAAAAGACCGTACGCCGGATTATCGCCGACGTGAGGAAGCGTGGCGACCGGGCCCTCTATGAATTGACCGAGAAATACGACGGCGTTAAGCTGGCCTCGCTGGAGGTGCCGCAAGAGGCCGTCAAACGGGCAGCCAGGGAAATCGACGCCGCCTTGTATAAGGCCCTCAAGCTGGCCGCGGAGCGCATCGCCGCATACCACGAGGGCCAGAAAAAGAAGCTGTTACACGATAATACCGGAGATAACCTCGGCTGGCT
>DAOUEH010000102.1:0-2042 GCA_034430635.1 Dehalococcoidales bacterium
ATCGCCGAGGTAAGAAAACGCGGCGATAAGGCCCTCTACGCGCTGACCGAGAAATATGACGGCGTCAAGCTGAAATCTCTGGAGGTGCCGGGAGAGCGGATAGAGCGGGCAGCCAGGGAAATCGACGCCGCCTTGTATAAGGCCCTCAAGCTGGCCGCGGAGCGCATCGCCGCATACCACGAGGGCCAGAAAAAGAAGCTGTTACACGATAATACCGGAGATAACCTCGGCTGGCTGGTGCGGCCCTTGGAACGGGTAGGGTGCTACGTGCCCGGCGGCACGGCGGCCTACCCCTCTACCCTGCTGATGACGGCCATACCGGCCAGGGTCGCCGGGGTCGGGGAGGTCGTCGTGGCGACGCCGCCGGATAAACAGGGCACGGTCTCGCCGGTGACGCTGGCGGCGGCGGCCCTCGCCGGGGTCGACCGGGTTTTTACCGTCGGCGGGGCGCAGGCCATCGCGGCCCTCGCCTGGGGGACGGAGACCGTCCCCCGGGTCGTTAAAATCTGCGGGCCGGGCAATCGCTATGTCCTGCTGGCCAAGAAGCTCCTCTACGGGACGGTGGGCATCGACGGGCTCTACGGGCCCAGCGAGGTAATTATTGTCGCCGACGATACGACCAGCCCCGGGTACTGCGCCGCCGACCTGCTGGCCCAGGCCGAGCACGACCCGCTGGCCACAGCCATCCTGCTGACCACATCTAGAAGATTAGCGGAGGCAGTCAATATAGAAATCGCACGCCAGCTCAAGGACTTGCCCCGCCGCGATATCACCGCCGCATCGCTGGAGAAGCGGGGGATGCTCGCCGTCGTCGCCAGCCTCGACGAGGCCATCGCCCTGGCCAACCTGTACGCCCCGGAGCACCTCTGCCTGGTCGTGAAAGACGCGGCGGACTACGTGGACAAGGTGAAAAACACCGGCTGCCTCTTCGTCGGGGAGAACGCCATCGAGGCGCTGGTCGATTACGTGGCCGGCCCCAGCCACGTCCTGCCCACCGAAGGGACGGCCCGGTTCGGCTCGCCGCTCAGCATCCTCGACTTCGTCAAGCTCATCACTTTGGTGCAGACCGATGAGAAAGCCGTCCGCAAGCTGGGCGAGGCCGCGGCGCGTATCGCCCGTGCCGAGGGGCTGGACGCCCACGCGCGGGCCATCGAAAGACGGCTTAAGGGCGGCAGGGGGAAATAGCATGGTAAAAGAAGGCATCGAGAAATATATCCGCCCGCACCTGACGGGCTTCACCGGCTACAGCGCCTCAACCTCGCCGGACGTGCTGGCGGGTAAGGTGGACGTAGCGCCGGAGAATATCATCAAGCTCAACGCCAACGAGAACCCCTACGGCTGCTCGCCGCGCGTGGCCAAGGCCCTGGCGGCGTGTAAACACCTGCACATCTACCCCGACGACGGGCAGGAGCGGCTGCGTAAGCTCCTTTCCGGCTACACCGGGGCGCCGCTGGAGCGAATCGTGGCCAGCCACGGCTCCAATACCCTCATCGACCTCATCGTGCGGCTGTTCGTCGGCCCCGGCGACGAGGTGATAAACAGCGTGCCCACCTTCGATATCTACCGCTTCAGCACCCAGATAGTCGGCGGTACTGTGATCAATATCAAGCGCGATGCGGATTTCCAGGTGGACGTGAAAGCCGTCAGGAAAGCTATCAACTCCAGGACCAGGCTGATATTCCTGGCCACCCCCAATAACCCCACCGGCAACAGCCTGCCGCTCCGCGACATCCTGGAAATCGCCGGCACCGGCCTGCCCGTGGTCGTCGACGAAGCCTACTACGAGTTCGGCGGCGAGACAGTGGTGGGGCTTGCGGAGAAATACCCTAACCTGATGGTACTGCGCTCTTTCAGCAAGTGGGCCGGGCTGGCGGGACTTAGAGTGGGCTATGGCGTCTTTCCACCGCGCATCGCCCGGTATCTCATGGCGATAAAGATACCGCATAACGTGAGCGTGGCCGCCGAGGTAGCCGTACGCGAGTCCCTGGCCGACCTGGACTACCTGCAGTCCAAGGTGAAGGCCATCGTCGCCGAGCGGGCGC
>DAOUEH010000103.1:0-3698 GCA_034430635.1 Dehalococcoidales bacterium
TTACCGGCTCAAAGACGGCGACACCCTGCCCGGCTGCCCCGGATGGTTGGTATACCATACCCCGGGACATACCGACGACAGCATCTGCCTTTACAATAGTGAAATGAAGGCCCTGATATCCGGTGATTTCCTGGTCAATCTCAAGGATAGGCTCTGCCTGGCGCCGCTGCTGCGGCTGGATGAAGCGGCGACCAGGAAATCTTTTCAAAAGCTGAAACGGCTCGAAGTGAGCCGCGTCTACCCCGGCTGGGGCAGGCCGGTACGCGGCGAAGCATTACTAGACAAGGTAATCGGCGGGTGACGTTACCGTCTTTCGCCTAATCAGGTAAATAAGATATTAATTCCGGGAGGACTGTATGAAAGCCAAGACAAAAGACTATTCGGTACTCGATAAGTTCCAGTTCGAGCGCCAGCCGGTCGGCGTCAAGTTCCTGGCCACCCGGCCGGAGGGCATCCCCAGAATAAGCAAGGAGCTCAACTTCTGTGAGATGCTCAAGGAGGCGCAGGAGAACGGCGCCTTCTACGTGGCGCCGGAGGACTGGGTCTGCGTGGGCGTGGAGCAGATGATACTGGGCATGGAAGACCCGGAGCCGGTGCTCGTCACCGGCATGCTCGGCGGGGACGAGGGGCTCTACAAAGAAGACAGCGCCTGCCGCGCCATGTACCAGTACCTGCCCCGGCTGCCCCAGGGCTCGGTGCAGTACGTGGCCTTCGCCCCGCTGGATAAACTCACCTTCGACCCCGACGTGCTGATAATGACCGCCGATATCAACCAGGCGCGGGTGCTGCTGCGCTCTATCAACTACTCCACCGGCAAGCCGTTTATCAGCCTGGCGACGCCGGTGGTGGCCTGCGCCTGGATTTATATCTACCCCGTCGTCAGCGGCGAGCTGAACTACTTCGTCACCGGCCTGGGGCTGGGCATGCAGGAGCTCGATATCTTCCCGCCGGGGCTGTTCATCATCTCGGTTCCCTTCCAGGTACTACCCATCGCGCTGGATAACCTCAAGGAAATAGATTACGACCCCAACCCGGCGCCGGGCCCGGGCGGGCCGGCCCACCGCCGGCGCGTCAACCAGCTTTTGAAAGACCTGAGAAAGAGATTCAAGGAATAAAAATAAATACCGAAAAAGTCGAGGAGCATCATGGCAGCTACCAAATACGCCCAGAACCTGGTTACCATCCCCTTCCACCAGACGCCCCACGGGGCCCTTTTCGCCACCGGGGGCGACGTGCTGGGGGGCCTGAACCTCAACGTTATCTACGCCTGCGCCTACGAAACCGGCATCACCGGCCTCTCCACCAAGCCGCACGTCCATAAGTACGACGAGGCCGTCTTCTTCATCGGCTCCGACCCGGCGCACCTCGACGAGCTGGGCGCCGAGGTGGAAATATCCATCGGCGAGGCGGGCCAGGAGGAAAAGCATACATTTAATAAGCCCACGGTGCTGGTGGCCCCGGCCGGGCTCCACCACTGCCCCATCGTCACTAAAAGCATCGCGAGGCCCTACGTCTGCATGGCGGTCTCCCTCACCGGCCACCGGACGGACTGAGACCACCGCCGTCGCGCCATTTAGTTCTTTTTCAGGGGAGGTTACCCGTGACAGCATCCGGCTATGCCGGGCAAATCCTCAAGGTAGATTTATCCGAAGGCGCCGTTACCCGGCTGCCCACCGACAGCTACGCCGGGCGGTTCCTGGGCGGGCGGGGCCTGGCCGCCGCCATTTACTGGGAGATGGCGCCCCCGGAGGCCCCCGCCTGCGACCCGGCCAACTGCCTGATATACGCCACCGGGCCGGTCACCGGCTTCAATAATATCTCCGGCGGCTCGCGCTGGCAGGTCGGCGGCAAATCTCCCCTCGCCCAGCCGGAGGTATTCTCCTACGCCAACCTGGGGGAGCGCTGGGGCACCCGCCTGAAATCGGCCGGCTACGATGCCCTCGTCGTGCAGGGCCGGGCCGAAAAGCCGGTCTACATCTCTATCGATAACGACACGGTAACCATCCGGGACGCCGCCCCTCTCTGGGGTAAGTCCACCTTCGCCGTCGGCGACAGCCTCAAGGCCGAACTGGGCCAGGCGACCAGCGTGCTCACCATCGGGGCCGCCGCCGAGTGCCTGGTATCCTTCGCCACCATGTTCACCGACGACGGCGCCTCCGGGGCCAGCGGCCTGGGGGCCGTCATGGGCTCGAAAAACCTCAAGGCTATCGCCGTCGCCGGCCGTAAAAAACCGCAGGCCGCCGACCCAACAAAGCTCGCCGGGCTGGCCGCCGAGATTATCCGGTTGCGCAAGGACACCTGGCAGGGCTGGCTGGACGAAATACCCGAACTCACCAGGCCCCGCCCCTGCTACGGCTGCGCCACCGGCTGCTTCCGCCGGGCCTACACGCACGAAGGGCGGCGCTTCAAGGCCTTCTGCCAGGCAATGCACGTCTACCGCGGGGCTGCGGCAGGCTACGGCGGCGATGTCGATGCGGCGGCGCTGCTGGCCACGCGCCTCTGCGATACCTACGGGCTGGATACCACCATCATGCAGCCGATAATTGACTGGCTGGCCCTCTGCCACCGGGAAGGTATCCTCACCGACAAAACCGCCGGGCTGCCCCTGTCGCGGCTGGGGAGCGTCGAGTTCATCGAGGCGCTGACTCATAAAATAGCCTACCGCGAAGGCTTCGGCGACGTGCTGGCCAAGGGCATCTTCTCCGCCGCGGCGACCCTGGGCAAAAAGGCGGAGGAGATGGCGTACACCTCCGTCATCACCCGCGCCGGCGAGACCCGCGACTACGACCCCCGCCTCATCCCCACCAATGCCCTCCTCTACGCCACCGAGCCGCGGCGCCCCATCAACCAGCTCCACGAGACGAGCCACTCCCTGTGGCTCTGGACCAACTGGACGCGAAAGCTGCCGGAAGGCTTCCTCTCTTACGAGGACTTCCGCAACGTCGCCCGCAACTTCTGGGGCGGCGACGCCGCCGCCGACTACACCACCTTCGCGGGCAAGGCCCTGGCGGCCAAAAAAATCCAGGACCGCACCTATGCCAAGGAGAGCCTCATCCTCTGCGATTTCCTCTGGCCGATAATCTGGGTGCGCTTCGCCGACGACCACAGCGGCGACCCCGCCATGGAGAGCCGGGTGCTCAGCGCCATCACGGGTAAGGAGTACGACGAGGCGGGCCTGAACCTTATCGGCGAGCGTATTTTCAACCTGCAGCGGGCCATATTCCTCCGCCAGGGGTGGGGCGGCCGCCGGGGCGACCGGCTCCTGGACTACCTTCATGACGAGCCCCTCCAGGGCGTCTTCTTCAACCCGGACTGCATCGTCCCCGGCAGGGACGGCGCCGTCGTCTCCAAAAAGGGCGCCAGGGTAGACCGCGCCGAGTTCGAGAAACTCAAGGACGAGTACTATACCCTGCGCGGCTGGGATGCCGGAAGCGGCCTGCCCACGGAGAATAAACTGGGCGAGCTTGGCCTGGCCGATATCGCCGCCGCTCTCCGGGCGGAGGGCCTCCTGGCCTGATATTCCCCGCCCCCGGTTGCAGTTCCCCCTTTTTGTTGATAAAATTACCCATATAACGGCGGTATCCGCGTGCCCCTGTAGCTCAGAGGATAGAGCAGCGGTTTCCTAAACCGCGTGCGTGCGTTCGAGTCGCACCAGGGGTACCACCACATATGATTCCACGATTATCCCATCTTCCCAT
>DAOUEH010000104.1:0-3150 GCA_034430635.1 Dehalococcoidales bacterium
ACTTTTACCGTTAGTCTTTCCCACCCCTTTATCCCGCTGGAAGTTGTATAATATCGCATGGAGGAAGAGTATCATCTGATATAGCCATGAAAAGATACGAGCTCATCGAGCATACGGCGGATACCGGTCTGGTGGCCTACGGGGAGACCCTGGCGGGGGCCTTCGCCAGCGCCGCTTACGGCATGTTCGCCATCATCGCCGGGCTGGAGGACGTGCGCGAGGCGGAGACCCGCCGCGTCGAGGCGGCCGCCGACGACATCGAGGGGCTGCTCTTCGATTGGCTCAACGGCCTGCTCTACTATTTCGACGTGGAGCAGCTCCTCTTCAAACGCTTCGATATTACCGAGCTTTCCGATACCCACCTGGTCGCCGACTGCCGCGGGGAAAAGTACGACCCCGCCCGCCACCGTCTCAAGACGGGGGTGAAGGCGGCCACCTACCACCAGCTCGAGGTGGATAAGGCGAAGAACCGCGTGCGGGTCATCTTCGATGTATGATTTAATGTCATTGCGAGCGTAGCGAAGCAATCCATAAGACTATTAGAGGCAGTGACGGAGATTGCTTCGTCGCTATACTCCTCGCAATGACGGAAGAAGGGTAGAGGAGGTGAGTCATGCCCGAATGGGGCGGCAGGCTGGAAAAGGTTGACGAATATCGCTTTCGTATCCCGAAAGACTACAAGCCGGGCATGCGCGTCCCCGGCCTCATCTACGCCAGCGACGCCATGATTGGACAGATAATGGCCGACCAGGCCCCGGAGCAGGTGGCCAACGTCGCCTGCCTGCCGGGTATCGTGGGGTACTCGCTGGCCATGCCCGATATCCACTGGGGCTACGGCTTCCCCATCGGCGGGGTGGCCGCCATGCGCGTGGCCGACGGCGTCGTCTCGCCGGGAGGAGTCGGATTCGATATCAACTGCGGCGTGCGCATCATGCGCACCAATCTGGTCAAAGATGACGTCGCCCCCAAGATAGACGAACTCATCGATGCCCTCTTTTACGCCGTCCCCTCCGGGCTGGGCTCGAAAGGTAAAATCAAGCTGAGCGGCCGGGAAATCGACGAAGTGCTGAAGAAGGGCTCGCGCTGGGCGGTGGAAAAGGGCTACGGCCGCCCCGAAGACCTGGCCACCACCGAAGAGGGCGGCGAGATGGCCGGGGCCGACCCGCAGCGCGTCAGCGCCCGCGCCAAGGAGCGCGGCATCCCCCAGCTGGGCACGCTCGGCTCGGGCAACCACTTCCTGGAGGTGGCCGTCGTCGACGAAATCTACGAGCCGGAGACCGCCCGCGTCATGGGCATCGAGGCCGCCGGCCAGGTGATGCTCTACGTCCACTGCGGCTCGCGCGGGCTGGGGCACCAGGTCGCCGACGACTATATCAAGGAGATGCTGCGGGCCATGCCCAAGTACGGCATCGAGGTGCCCGACCGCCAGCTGGCCGGGGTGCCGGTGAACTCCCCCGAGGGCAGGAACTACCTGGCCGCCATGTGCGGCGCCGCCAACTACGCCTGGGCCAACCGCCAGTGCATCTCGCACTGGGTGCGCCAGGCCTTCTGCCGGGTGATGGGGATGAGCGAGCGGGAGGCGGGCCTTGAGCTCATCTACGACGTCACCCACAACATCGCCAAGCTGGAAGAGCACGAGGTTGGGGGGAAAAAGGTAAAGCTCTGCGTCCACCGCAAGGGGGCGACGCGCGCCTTCCCCGCCGGCCACCCGGATGTTCCCGCCAAGTACGCCGCCGTGGGGCAGCCCATCCTCATCCCCGGCGACATGGGGCGGGCGTCTTATATTTTAGTAGGCACGGAAGGGGCCATGCGCGAGACCTTCGGCTCCACCTGCCACGGGGCGGGGCGCCTGCAGAGCCGGGCGGCGGCCAAGAAGGCCCGGGGTGGCCGCGACGTCCTCGCGGAGCTTAGGGCGGGCGGCATTACCGTGCGGGCGGGGAGTATGGCCGGGCTGGCCGAGGAGGCCCCCCAGGCCTATAAGGACGTGGATGAGGTCGTGGCGGTGGCCCACGGCGCCGGTATCTCCAAAAAAGTAGCCCGGACAAGACCGATTGCCGTGGTGAAAGGGTAAGGCAATATTGCATGAAGTATATAAAGAAATATTGATTAAACATACAATATAGCTTCAAAATCCAGCCGATGGCTGTTGACATTTCTGTAAGATAATATTATCCTTAAGAATAAGTGGCGTAGAACGTTAGTGCTATTATTTAGTGAGGGAGGTCTGAGATGGCTTTACTAACTGATATCGAACTCAGAGATGCCCTAAAAACAGAAGACCTTGAAATTGACCCTTTTGATGAGGAAAGTTTACAAGCAGCTAGTTACGATATGAGACTAGGTAATAGAGCACTTATTACCAAAACAGTATCTTTGGAAGAACTAAAAGGCAAAATTCAGAAAGAGGAAGTCAAAGAAATAAATGTTGAAAAAGAAGAATCCTTAACCGTACCTGGTGGTGCTTTTGCCTTGGTTTCAACCCTCGAAAGAATCAAGTTACCTAATAACTATGCCGGTCATATTGGAATGCGGACATATTACACTAGAAAAGGTCTTTCAATTCTTTCTGGTCTCCAAATAGATCCTGGGTGGGATGGAGTATTAGTACTTGGTCTCGCTAATCTTTCACCGCGGTCAATTACCTTGGATTATAAAGACAAACTTTGTACTATTGAAATACATAAATTGAACCGACCAGTTGAAAAACCCTATCAAGGAAAATTCATGGCTGAGCAGCGTGAGGGGAGAATACCCGTCTCGGATAAGGATTACTTACGAACAATAGAGACAATGTCGGTTTCTGACCTTACGAAAGCATTAATTGACTTATCGCAAAATGTTGGGACTCTAGGTAATTGGGTAAAAGGATTTTGGGTTGGCTTTGGGATAGTCATTATTTTAGCTATCATTACTATAATCCTTCAGTCCGTAAAATAAATAGTATCATTTTCACTATTTAATTCTGCCTCCCCTAATAATTAGTCCCCCGCCCCGCGTAGTAATTTTATCCAACCCGGCCTCGCCTCCGCCAACGCTTCGGCGGGCAGGCCGCCCTCGCGGCATCGGCCTCATGTCCCGGCCGGCGGGGCGGGTTTGGTCAGTCCTTGATAATCTTATCGGGCTCCTTGACGTATTTGGACGCCAGCGTGC
>DAOUEH010000105.1:0-10542 GCA_034430635.1 Dehalococcoidales bacterium
TGCTAGGTCAAGACCGTGCCTTGTTCTCAGGCCACCATGAGGGGAATGAGGCGGCGGACGCTGTCCAGCTCCTCCAGGTTTTCCAGCATGGCCAGCAGCTCGGAGGCCTTCTCGCGGCTTATCTTGCCGGAGAAATCCACGTTCATCCAGAACTTGGCGATGATGTCGTCCGGGGTCATCGGGTTAGCGCGCGGGTCGCCTCTGGCAATCTCGACGTACTCGGTAAGCTCCCGGCCGTCCCGGAGGACGAGCGTAAGCCGGGCGGCTTCCATGGGCACGTCGTCGCTGGCGATGAGCTTAATCCTGCCGATGAACTGGTTGATGCGCCCGTCGCGGATGGCCGCTTCGGTGAAGTGCTCCGGCCTGACCGCCCCGTAGAGCAGGGCCGTGCCCACCGTGTACTGGTAGCTGAAGGCGGCGTTGCCGTGGGGGAAGGGCCCTATTTTAAAGGGGTGCCCGCAGACGTGGTCGATACCGCCCGGGGCGACGTAGAGCCTGGCCTTTTTGATGTCATCGGCTTGAATACCGTGCCGCCCGATGAGGGCCAGGGCGCAGTCGATGGCGGCGTGGGGGATGCGGCAGCAGGGATAGGGCTTGATGGTGCCGTCGGCGTAGTAGGCCCGCCCCAGGTCGCGGGTGAGTGCCTCCGGCTTGTGGCAACCCTCGGTGAACATCTGGTAGTAGCCGAACTGGCTGAAGAGGGGGTCGACCGGGCCCGTCCAGCCGGCTTTGGCGAGGCGTGCCGAGAGGATGCCCGCCCGCGCCGAAAGGCCCTGGGGGAGCTTGAAGGCGGTGGTGCCATCCCAGATTATCTGGAAGGTGCTGCCTATCTGGTTGAGGACGATGCCGAAGGCGTGGCGCATCTGGAGCTTGTCCAGACCCAGGAGCCGACCGGCGATGGCCGCCGCCCCGAAGGCGTTGACCGTACCGGTGCCGTCCCAGCCCAGCGTGAAGCCGAACCCGGAGGCGGCCAGCAGGCGCGAGGCAATGTCGTCGCCGATGAGGAGGGCCGCTATCATCTCCCGGCCGCTGGCTCCCGCGGCCTCGGCCAGGCTCAAGGCGGTGGGCACGGTGGTGCCGCTGATGTGTCCCGGGCAGCTGACGCCCTCCACCAGGGGGCTGACCGGCTCGAAGTCGAAGGAACGGGCCATGGCGCAGTTGGCCAGGACGGCGCTGCCCGCCGGCACCCGCCCGCCGTGGATGAGGATGGTGGCCTCTTCTTTACCGCCTTCGTCGGTGAGGAGAGCGGCCAGCTCCGGGTTGCCGGTATCGCCGGCGCCGCCGATGAGGCAGCCCAGCGTATCGATGATGCGATATCTGGTGGCTTCGAGCAGGGCCTCGTCGAAGGCCTCGAAGCGCGTGGCAATAACGTTGGCGGCAAGCTTCTCGATGGCGGTTTCTCTCATGCGTTCGGCTTCCTGTTACTTCCCGATGACCGTGGGGCTCTTGCCGGGGGTGGCCAGCTTCTTCACGGCCGCCTCGTTGAGCTCCACGCCCAGGCCGGGCCCGTCGGGCGGGTAGAGGTAGCCGCCCTCGTAGCGGGGGACTTTCACCGCCAGGTCGTCGGGGAGGGGCGTACTCACCGTATCGTGGATATTATAGAGGTTGAGCGGCCCGATGGCCTCCTGCTCGATTTTACCCATCCACTCGGTGGCGGCCAGGAAGTGCGCGTTGGCGGCCGCGCCCAGCCCGGAGTCTATCATGCAGCCGCACATGACGATGAGACCGGCCGCCCGGGCGATAGCGACCCATTTCTGCGACTTGTGGATACCGCCCGCCTTGGGCACCTTGAGGAAAAGCCCGTCCACGGCGTCGCGCTGCAGGAGCTTGAGCAGGTCGCTCGGCTCGGCGGCGGCCTCGTCGGCGAAGACGGGCACGTCCACCTTGCGGCGCAGGCGCGCCAGCCCGTCGATGTCCCAGTAAGGCACCGGCTGCTCGGCCAGGAACAGGTCGTACTTCACCGCCTCCTTGAGGAACTGAAAGGCCTGTAAATAGTGCCAGCCGCCGTTGGTATCGGTCATTATCTTGATGTCTTTACCCACCGCCTGACGGAGGGCGCCGAGCATCTCCAGGTCTTCCCCGATGGACTTGGCGCCCACCTTGAGCTTCATGCTGCGGAAGCCGGCCTTGACCAGGGCGCGGCCCTCCGCCATCACCTCGTCCGGCGTGCCCGAAGACATGACGAAGGCGAGGGGAATCCTGGGGTTGGAGAGGCCGCCGAGGAGCTTATAGACCGGCACGCCCAGGGCCTTGCCGGCGATGTCGTGGAGGGCGTAGTCGATGACCGCCTTCGACTGGTTATTCAGCTTGGCGGCCCTATCCATCCCGGCCACGATTTTTTCTATATTGAAGGGGTCTTCCCCGAGGAGAACCTGGGGCCCGTAGACCCTGTTGATGTTGTGCATGATGGAGTCCTGGCTTTCGCCCATGTACCAGGGCGAGGTGTCGCCGGTCTCGCAGATGCCGGTGATGCCCTCGTCGGTATGTATCTTGACGACCACGGAATCGGCGCCGACGGCGGTGCCTCCTCCCATCTTCATCGGCTTGGCGAAGGGCATGGAGACGGGGATGCATTCTATCCTGGTGATTTTCATGGGCCTATCCTCCGGGCGATGATTGGTGTGGTATAAGCGGGCGCTATTCCTGTATAGCACGTCGGGCGAGGGGAAGTCAAACTTGTATATTGACCTCACCCCCTTTGTCCCCCTCTCCTGGCGAGGCGTTCCACAGGAGAGGGGGAATTCATTTTTTAGAAGAGGGGCGAAGCCCCTCTCAAAACTATTTCCCCCTTCCCCTGGGGGAAGGGGGATAAAGGGGGATGGGGGAACAGAGACTACGGGCTAAGCGTCGTGTGACTAAAGTCGTTGCGGGCACCGGGCCGTTACGTATTATAATTAGTCAGTCCGGTACACATAGCGTGAGGAGGTGACCGGCATGGAAAGCAAGTGCCCCGGCCAGGACATCCGCAACCTGCGGGCCGCCCTGTACAAGTGCCCCAGCTGCGGCGGCGAGGTGGAGATGTTCTCCGACGAGCTCAAGATTAAGTGTAAGAAGTGCGGCCAGTACGTCTATAAGGAACAGACGCCCTCCTGCATCGAGTGGTGCCCCTCGGCGCGCCAGTGCCTGGGGGAGGAGCGCTGGAAGGCCATCACGGGCGATATCAAGACGGCCTAAACGGTCGCCAGTCTTTTCCCAAGCTCGCGGGCGGCGGCCAGGTGCTCGGGGTGGTCTTTAATCTCCCCCCGCTTGTCCACGCCCCGGATGAGCAGCTCATCGGAAAGTTCCACGTTGATGGCCTGGAAGAAGTAGTGTATCGTCAGCTTCGGCCCGTCGAAGAGCTTTTCGCCCTTGGTGGCGCCGACGGCGATGAAGGCCCCCTTCCTCACGGGGATGTCCATATCTTTGAGCACGTATTTCTTCGCCCAGAGCGCCTGACAGCGGCTGATGAACGGCATGAGCTGGGCGCTGACGGTATAGAAGAAGATGGGCGAGGCCACGATGATGGCATCCGCGGCGAGTATCTTAGCGTAGATGGGGTCCATGTCGTCGTGGATGACGCACCTGCCGTCCTTGAGGCAGCCGTAGTACTCCTGGCAGGGCTCGATTTTGAGCTTGGCGACGATGATTTTCTCGGTCTCGGCCCCCGCTTCCTGCGCCCCGGCGATGGCCTCGTCCAGCAGCAGGTCGCTGTTGCCCTTTATCCGGGGGCTGCCCATAATCGCCAGAATCCGCAAAGTCGCCTCCCGGCTACCGGCCGTCGCTGAAGAGTTTCCCGCCCTGGGAAACGTTGCCTTCTTTGAGGTCGACGATGTCAATCATCACCGCCTGGGGCGGGCAGCCGATGTTCTTGACGAGGGCATCGGTGACATCTTTTACGAGGCCGCGCTTCTGCTCGACGGTCCTGCCTTCGATGATTTTAATAGTTACCAGAGGCATACGTATCTCCTTCCCGGCCGATATTCCTGAAAAAAGTCTCATGCTTCGGCGGGGGCCAGTCAAATCCGGCGGGGGTTCTAAAGCGTGCTTACCCGGCCCATTTTTCGGCCAGGTTGCCCACCCAGGGCACTTTGAACTTCTTTTCCTGCGCCGCCATTACCATGAGGACGACCCACATTACGAAGCCGATAACCCCGCACAGCCAGTTGAGGACTACCCCCAGTACCGGCACCGGTATGAAAACCAGGCCGACCACGGTAAGTATCCCGAAGACGAGTATCGACTGAAAAGCGTGAAAGCGGATGAGCTTGTTTTGCGGCTCGATGATGAGGAAGATGACACCGCTGACCCAGCCCAGGACATAGCAAAGCAGGGCGGCGATGTTTTCCTGTAGACCCGTGGATGTATTGGCCATAGCGCTATCCCTCCAGTACGATTTGTATGGAACCAGAATATAACAGACGGCGGGCGATGTCAATCACCGGCGGGCTAGAGACGCCGTATCTTGAGGGCCATGGCCAGGATGACGAATAGCGCCAGGGTGATGATGAAGAGCAGACCGCCGATAAGATATAATGCCCAGCCGGAGATGGTAAAGGAGGGGACGGGGTCGGCCGAGCTGGCATCGTCCCGGGTCAGCGGCAACGGCGATGACGGCCCGGGCAGCGTTGAAGGCGGGAGCGTGGCGGCTACGGCGGTGGGGTCGGTGGCCGGCGTCCGCAGCAGCATGGCGTCGGCGGTCGGGGATGGGGTGGGTGTGGGCGTATCCTCCGGCGGCGTGGTTGTCGCCGGCAACATGGTGGTAAAGGCCCCTACGGCGCTCCAGATACTCAGCGAGCTGGCGCTGACGGCCCTGACCTTCCAGTAATAGGTGGTGCCGTAGTCCAGCCCCACGTCGCACTGCCAGGCGTTGGTGGACAGGGCGTATTCGCCCGTCTTGACGATGGAGGGGTAGCGGAAGTCAATATCCGTGGCCACCAGCATCTCGTAGCCGCTGGCCCCGGCGATGGCCGTCCACTGAAAGAGCGGTTTCACCGCCACCCCGCTGGCCCCGGCGGCCGGGCTTTCCGGCCGGAGGGCGATGGGCTCGGTATCCAGACCGGTGGTAAAGGTCTGCGTCGCCGACCAGGGGCCGAGCACCGGATTACTGGCGCGTACCCGCCAGCGGTAGGTGGTGGCCGGTTCCAGGGCCGGCAGGCGGGTGGAGCTGGCGGTGGTGTTGTCCTCCAGCCCGGCGGGGATGGAGGCGAAGCTGGTCTCGCAGGTGCACTGCCACCGGTAGCCGGTGGCGCCTGGCCGCGTCTCCCAGTCGAGGACGATATTCCTGACGGTGTGGTCTATCAGGTTGCCGCAGCCCGCCGTCCCGTCGCCGGGGGATACGGTGGCGACAGCCGCGACCAGCGTATCTTCAAAGGTCATCAGCCTGAGGTTGGTGGTATCGACCGACCAGAGCCGGCGGCCCGACTGCCACAGCCCGGCGAGGGTGGCGTTATCGGTCAGGCCGCGGGTGACCGTTTCGAAGGTCGGGCCCAGGGGGAAGGTCGGGTTGAGGCAGCGCTCCAGCCCGCCGCCGGCATCGCTGTTGGCGGCGTAGAGCGTGCCTTCCATGGATACCCGGAGCCGGTCGAGTTTGGCCCCGGCGGGCAGGCTGCCGTCGATGGCTTCCCACTCGGAGCTTCCGGCGATAACGAAGCGGGCGATGCCCCCGTCTACAGTGTTGCTGGCAGCGTAGACGGTGCGGTTGGTGCTGAAGCCGGGGTCGAAGGCGACGCTGACCTGGCCGGTGAGTGGCCCCGTAGCGGCATCGGCGGGGACGCGCTGAAATGAGCCGCCGTTGTCCCGGGAGCAATAGACCCACCCGTCGCTGTTGCCGGCGAGGATGGTGCCGTCCTGAGGGTAGCCGGGCGAGAGGGCGATGGAGTTGAGGGGCTGGCCGCCGACCTCGGTGCCGGTATTGTAGAAGAAGCCGCCGTTATCCGTCCGGTAGATGTTATGGTTGCTGCCGACGAAGAGGACACTATCGCTGGCGATGGCCCAGGTATCGATGGTGAAGGCACCCCCGGTGGCGGGGTCGATGGTCAGGCGGCGGCGGAAGAGCTGGCCGTCGTCGGCGGACTGCCAGAGGGCGGGGTTGCCGCTGCTCTCTCCCGTCACGAAGACGGTGGCCACTCCCGCGCCGTACTGCGGCGGCAGACCCACCAGACTCAGGGTGTCCACCTCGGCCAGGTAGCTGGACAGGATTCTTTCCCAGGCACCGCCGCCGTCCCGGCTGCGCCAGAGGCTGCCGTGCCCCCCGCCGAAGGTAACCATAAAAAGGGTGGCATCCTGGCTATAGGCGGGGGAAGGCGCCAGGTCGGTGATGTCGGTGATGGTGCTATCAATCAGCCCCAGCTGGTTCCAGGTGGCGCCGCCGTCCCGGCTCAACGAGAGGGCGCTGCCGACGCCGCTGGTGGCGGCGTATATCCGGCCGCTGACGATGAAGTCCGGCGCCGTGAGCACGATGGTGGCGCCGTCCCCGGTCGGCTCTTTGCGGCTCATCGTCCAGCTTACGCCGCCGTCGCTGCTCAGATAGACCTGGGCGCTGCCCGACGTACCGGCCAGGACGGTGGCCGGGTTGCTCCCCCCGGTAACCACCCCCCTGATGTCCAGGTTGGCCTGACCGTATATCTGGCCGATATTGAGGTCGATGGCCAGCGAGGCCGCCGGGGCGTTGGAGACGTGGACTTGATACACATCGCCGCCTTCGGCGCCGGTGGCGATACCGATGAAGAAATATCTGATGCCGCCGCTGGAGGTGGGGTTATAGCCGTGGGGGAAGGCAATCGCCGCCGGGGCGGTCACGGCCACGGGCGCGGGCAACCCGGAGTTGTCCCTGTCCAGCCGGGCCGGGCCGATGTGGGCACCCCAGCCGGCGCCGCCGACGTCGCTGGCGACGAAGGTATCGGTCTCGTCGGTCATCACGGCCACCAGCTGCCGGTCGTAGGCGTAACCGGGCGAGAAGCTCACGGCGTAGGTATCGTAGCCGCCCAGGCCGGTATCCGTCCAGAGGGAATAGAGGTTCGTGTCGTCGAGGGTATAGACGCCGCCGTACTCGCCGGGGTCGGCATCGCGGGTGCCGACGGCGATGACGTCGCTGCCGCCCCAGGCCACGGCCAGCGAGGTTATCTCGATATTGCCGTTGCCGGCCCCGCCGGGATTGGGAGGGAGGCTGGCGAAGGTCTTGCCGCCGTCGACCGAGCGGTAAACGGACGAAGCCGTGGCGTAGTAGATATTGCCGGCATCGTTGGGCGATACGGCGACACCGGCGATGTTGGCCTGGACACCGCCGAGATGCTCCCAGCTGGAGCCGTTATCCGTGGAGCGGTACAGGGTATAGAGCAGCCCCGTGCAGGCGGCGTAGAGGGTGCCGTCGGGGGCCGCCGTCAGGTGGCGGATATCGGAGCCATCGGCGAGGCCCCATCCCCCGGCCTCGCCCTGGGTGGGAATATTGACCTTTGTCCAGACGACGGCGTCGTCGGCGGCCGAGGCAGGGGCGGGGGAGATAGCCGGGAAGCCCAGCAGGGAGATAAGACCCGAGACGAGAATGAGCCGCGCCGGGCTTACTTTCCTGAGGGATGGGTTATTTGACACATGGCGAATTTTACTGCTAAACAGCTGAGAAGTCAATACCTTTGGCCAAAGATATAAATTTGAACAAACTCGGGGCGCAATTGTATACTGGTGCTGAGGAATTTCGTACCGGAGAGGCAAGCGTGGCGACAGACTTTCATGAGATTGACGAAGGCACCGGCTACGTAGGTTACGCCGAGGCCTTCGACCTGGTCAGTGCCAACGTGGGTACGGTGGGGGTGGAACAGCTGCCCATGGGTTCCGCCGCCGGGCGTATTGCCGCCAGGGACCTGGTGGCGCTGGTGAGCTATCCCTCCTCCGATGTCTCCCTGAAGGACGGATTCGCCGTTAAGTCGGCGGACGTGGCCCGGGCCTCGGTCAAGCGGCCGGTACGCCTCAGGGTCATCGGCTCCGTCTTCGCCGGCTCCAGATTCGCCGGGGAAGTCCGGCCGGGCAGCGCCGTCAAGATATGCTCCGGCGCGCCGATACCGAGGGGGGCGGAGGCGGTGGTATCCGAGGAGCTGTGCCAGGAGCTGTCCCCGGAGGAGGTGAGCGTACGGGCCGATGCCGGGGTGGGGCGGAACGTGCTCCACGCCGGGGCGGAGGTAAAGGAGGGGGCGGTTATCGTCCGCCAGGGGGGCCGGCTGTTACCCGGTTACCTGGGTCTGGCGGCGGCGTCCGGGATTTCCCGGGCGAGCGTCTACCGGCGGCCCCGGGTAGCCGTTATCGGCGTTGGCGACGAGGTGGTCGCCCCCGGCCAGGACCTGAGCCCCGGCCAGCTCTACGCCAGCAATCTGGTCACCATGACGGCCTGGCTGACTTCCTTCGGCATCTCCTGTGATACCTCCGTGGTAAATGATAATAACGATGATATAAAACGGGCGCTGCGCGAGCACCTCAACGACGTGGATGTCATTCTCACCAGCGGCGGCGCCTGGGGCAGCGAGCGCGACCTGGTGGTCGGGGTGCTGGCCGGACTGGGCTGGCGGGAGATATTCCACCACGTGCGCATGGGGCCGGGCAAGGGTATCGCCTTCGGCCTCTGGGAGGGAAAGCCGGTGTTCTGCCTGCCGGGCGGCCCGGCCTCCAACGAGATGGCCTTCCTGCAGCTGGCGCTGCCCGGGGTGCTGCGCATGGGCGGGGATACCCGCCACCCCCTCCAGACGGTATCCGCCCGGCTTACCGAGGGTCTGCAGAGCCGCCACCATGCCTGGACGGAGTTCAAGGACGCCGTGCTGGCGCGGGACGAGGCGGGCGAGTATACGGTGGGTCTCTACAGGCACCGGAGCCGCCTGCAGGCCATTGCCAGCGCCAACAGCCTGGTCTGTATCCCGGAGGGGACGGAGGCGCTGAAACGCGGCAGGATTGTCCCCGTGCAGATTCTGGCGCCCCGCCTGGATGATATCTAGAAGCCGTTAGCGCAAGCGGCGGTTCCCGGCTGAAAAACCAGGATAAAAAGAGAGCCCCCCGAGTTTCTCGGGGGGCTCTCGTCCTTCCTCAGAAGGCTACGGTATTATCCCTTATGTCGTTACTAGACAGAGCGCCTGGTGCGGACAATGAGGACAATGACCGCGATCACGAGTACAGCACCGATGACGATTATCACCCAGATGTAGGCGGGAGAAATCTCCTCGGTTGCAGGCGGCTGGAAGGTGATCTGGGTTGCCTGCGGTGCAGCCGGGATGGTGATCGTGGGTGCGGGTACCTGTGTGATCACTACTGGTGGGGAGGTGGTCGGAGGTATTACCTCACCAGAACCCGCGGAACCAACCGTGGTGAAGGCTACGACATCGGCCCAGGTGTTGTTGGTGCCGGTACCGATGGCCCTTACCGTCCAGTAGTAGGGGGTGTTGTATTCCAGCGTGTACACCGACGGGGTCAGGGTGTAGGCGAGGACGATACCCAGGGCGTTGGCGCCGGTGGCATCAACGATGAGGTCGGTCATCGCAGCGTCCGTGGCCAGCTTGAACTCGTAGCCGGTGGCGCCAGCAATGCTACCCCACTGGAAGGTCGGGTTGATGCTGGCATCCCAGCCGCCGTAGTTCGTGCCGCCCTCAGCCGGGCCGCGGATGGCCGGGGAGTTGACGGCAGCC
Organism: Dehalococcoidales bacterium; assembly: GCA_034430635.1. Classification (GTDB taxonomy): domain Bacteria; phylum Chloroflexota; class Dehalococcoidia; order Dehalococcoidales; family RBG-16-60-22; genus DAOUEH01. Next base: position 9,639 of record DAOUEH010000105.1, read on the forward strand.
GCGACTAACTCGGTCTGGAAGCTGTTAGTAGCGGACCACGGGCCCCACAGCGGCATGCTAACGCGTACCTGCCAGTAGACGGTCTGGCCGTTAACCGGAAGACCAAGGATTCTTAGCGGGAAGCCGAGAGCGTTAATTGCGGCGGCAGAGGGGTTGAAGATAGGTGCGGAGGCGATTGCCGCAGCGGCCGAGAGGAAGTCGGCACGGGTGTCGTAGCGCACGTTGTAGAACCAGGCGCCGGGGATGGCCTCCCAGGCGAAGGTAACGGTGGTCTGGGTGTTGTCCACGACACTGCCTTCCGCCGGGGTGGTGGCTGCCGCGGTGGCGGTGCTCAGCGTGTCGGTGAAGGTGCGGACGAAGTTGAGCACGTTAACGTCGGTGGCCCAGAGTATGTTGGAGCCTTCGACCATATCCAGGGTGCCGAGGACATCGCCCGCAATCAGGCCGTCGCCGAAGGCGACTCTCTCCCAGAGTGGGCTGATGGTCGGGACGGCCGGGGCGGTCGGGTTGAGGGTGCGCAGGATACCGCCTACCGTGCTGAGGACATCAGCCCCGGCAGCATCGCCGTCGCTGACGTAGAGCGTGCCGTCCGGGGCGGAAATCATGTCTACCGGGGTAACCGAAACGGCGCCCACGGTGGTATCGATTCTTGCCCAGGCGGTGCTGACGCCGAAGGTCCAGCGGTAGACGCCGGCGGTAACGGCGGTATTAGCGGCGTAGATGACGCCGTTGGTGGCGTAGTTGGTGTCGAAGGCGACTATTGTTCTGTTGGCTACGCCGCTGGCTAGACCGAGCGGGATGTAGGTGACGTTGTTGTCGAGGCTCAGCCAGACGGTGCCAGCGGTGGTGCCGAGGAGCAGGGCGCCCGAAGTCAGGTCAATCTCGATGTCGGAGATGTTGACGG
>DAOUEH010000106.1:0-1966 GCA_034430635.1 Dehalococcoidales bacterium
GGACGGGGACGTCCCCGCTTATCTTGAGGAGCCCCCGCGTCTGGTCGCCGCCGCCGGTGCGCTCCACCTTGATGACCTCGGCGCCCATATCGGCCAGGATGCGGCAGCAGACCGGGGCCAGCCCCGCCTCGCTGACGTCCAGCACCCGGATGCCTTCCAGTGCCATTTTCATCAGGAATACCTCCTTAGAGGCCACTTTGTAATATTCTTATGGGGTGAAACCCCTTCAAGCTTCCCTTGTTCTACCCCGGCTTCACCTTTTCTGTCATTGCGAGCCCTTCGACAGAAGGGCGAAGCAATCCACTACCTACAATGAAAGATTGCTTCGCTTCGCTCGCAATGACGTATTAATTACTTCTCGTTCCCCACGATAAAGCAGGAGCAGATGCCGGTGCCGGCGTTGCCGCCCAGGTTGTGGGTGAGGCCCAGGTGCGGGTTCTTCACCTGGCGCGGGCCGGCCTTGCCCTGGAGCTGCTTGTAGACCTCGTACATCATGCGCAGCCCGCTCGCCCCGAGCGGATGCCCGAAGCACTTGAGGCCGCCGTCGGTGTTGACGGGCAGCTCCCCTTCCAGGGTGAAAGTCCCGGCCTCGATGTCCTCGCGGGCGCGGCCGCGCGGGCTGAAGCCCAGGTCTTCGTAGACAATCATCTCGTGGACGGAGAAACAGTCGTGCACCTCGGCGCAGCTTATCTCTTTACGCGGGTCTTTGATACCCGCCTCGGCGTAGGCCGCGCGCGAGCCGAGGACGTTCTCCTCGATGTGGACGAAATCGTAATCCTGCCGCATGGCCCCCTGGCGCGCCCCAACGTTGATCTGCAGCCCCTTGATATAGACGGGGTCGGGCCGGAACTTTCGGGCCAGGTCGCCGCGGGTGACCACGGCCACCGAGGCGCCATCGCTGACGCCGCAGCAGTCGAAGAGGCCCAGCGGCCAGGCGATGATGGGGGCGTTGACCACCTGCTCGATGGTGAGCTCGTTCTGAAAGTGTGCCTTGGGGTTGAGCGAGCCGTTGTGGTGGTTCTTGACGGCAATCTGCGCCAGCAGGCGCTTGCCCTCCTCCGGGGGGATTTTATAGTCGTGAAAATAACGCGTCGCCAGGTAGGCGAAAGAGGCCGGGGCGCTGTAGCCAGGCCCGATGCCGGAGGCCCCGTCCTGGTTATCTCCCACCACGCTGGGGCCCTTGACGCCGGTGGCCCCGGAGTCCTTGAGCTTCTCCACGCCCACGGCCAGGGCGATATCGCAGGCGCCGGCGGCCACGGCGTAGGCCGCCCCCCGCAGCGCCTCCGAGCCGGTGGCGCACATGTTCTCGACCCGTGTCATGGGGATGTACTGCAACTGCAAGGGCGACAGGGTGATGGCGCTCAGGCCGGAAAAAACGGTGCCTATCCAGGCCGCCTGGATGTCTTTGGGCCCGATGCCGGCATCCTCGAAGGCCTCGTAGGCGGCCTCGACGATGAGGTCTTCCACACCCTTGTCCCAGCGCTCGCCGAACCGGGTGCAGCCCATGCCGACGATGGCGACTTTGTCTTTGATACTCTCCACCAAAACCTTCTCCTCCTGTTAAGCCCTGGTATCCGCTCGTGGTGAGCCCTCATATTCGCTCGTGGTGAGCCCGTCGAACCACGAGTCTACATATCCCCACAAACTCACCCTTCGACAGGCTCAGGGTGAGCGATTATTACTAATCCGCTGGCATCGCCTTCCAGAAGTAGTTGTTGATGCCGCGGCTGGTAAACATCTTGCGGTAGGTCATCACCACCGGCAGGCCCACCCTGGCCTGCTCCGGCGGGCAGTCGGTCAGCTCGCAGATAATCCGGCCCCCGCCCGCGAAGTCGACGACGCCGTTGACGCCGGGCGGGTTGAGGGTGGGCTGGAGCCGGTCGATGGCGTAGCTGAAGAGGGTGCCCTTCTTATCCGAGAATTTATACGGCTCGAACTGGTCTTTGGCCTGGCAGTTGACGCAGAC
>DAOUEH010000107.1:0-4987 GCA_034430635.1 Dehalococcoidales bacterium
CTGATACTTTATACCGTGAAGATAGATGAGAATAGGTGCACGGAATGCGATACCTGCTTTTCTCACGAATGGTGGTGCCCGGCGCAGGCTATCGTTAAGGTATAAGGAATAATCACAACGCCTTAACAGCGAGGCTATACATCATGGCGAAAATGAAATACAGCCAATACTTTCTCCACGAGCTGCCGGACGAGCAGCGTTTCCAGGGATTCGCCAAGATGCCGACGATGGTGGCCTATACGGATAACGACATCATCGCCGGCAGCCAGTACTTTTCCGTGATGCTCATGGGACCCGAGGCCACCAAGCATCCCGGCCACGGCCCCCACACGCATAACGACCCGGAACTGCTGGTGGCGCTGGGCACCGACCCGGCCAACCCGAAAGACCTGGGCGCTAAAATGGAGATGTGCATGGGGCCGGAGATGGAGAGCCACATCATCACCGAGTCCACGATGATATGGGTGCCGGCCAACTTCATCCACGCGCCCTTCCGCATCCTGGAGGTCACCCGGCCTTTCCTCTTCATCCAGTGCCAGTACGCCCCCAAGCTGACGGAGACGTCCTTAAAGAAGCTGGTGGCCGAGGAGATGCGCGACAAAATGATATTTATTGACGCCGACGGCCAGCCGCAGGATTCCTAGCTTCCGGACACAGCGCTACTTGTAGACGCCGTACTCCTTGGTGAACTCAATCATGGCCCTGAGGTTCGCCGGGTCGACCTCGTCGGTGGAGCTGCGCGGCGAGAGGATATAGCCGCCACCCTCGCCCACCACGTCGATGAGCTGCCGGCAGTGGTCTTTGACCGCCTGAGCCGTCCCCACCTGCAGCAGCGAGGACGGCACGTTCCCCTCGATGCAGACATGGTCTCGCAGGATTTTCTTGGCCCGGAAGATATCCGTCCGGTCGAAGCGCGCCAGCATTTTACCTTTAGGGAACTCCAGGAGGTACTCCAGCCGTGACGTGCAGTTACCCTCGAAGAAGATACAGGGCGTGGCCCCCCGCTCGATGAGCGCCATGACGAGCTTCTTAAAAGTCGGCCAGTAGAATTTTTCGAACTGCTCCCGGGAGAGGAAGTCGTCCGAGCCGCGCGTCACCGTCATGAACATCCGGGTATTGCCGTACTCGTTGGGCGGGGGCATCGGCCTCTCCAGTGTCTTCTGGAGGACGAACTCGCCGAGCTCGATGAGCTTGCCCGGCTGGCGGAACATATCCAGCATGACCCCGTTCATCCCCCGCATGGAGAAGGAGATGAGGTCATAGGGGGGCATGGCGGCGCCCTGGAAATACTGCGGGAAGCCCATGTCCAGCACCAGCTTGTCGAACTTTGCCATCTTGGCGAGCCAGCGGCGCATCTCCCGCCCGGCAGCTTGCAGGGTGCGGATGGTCTGGTTTAGCTCCGGCTCGGTGAAGGCCATGGCCAGCATCTGCATCGCAAAGGGGCTGCCGCCCAGGTCGGAAAGCCTCGGCAGCCGGGCCAGGCCCGTCAGCTTGTCGCTGGAGCGGGGCATGAATACCCGCAGCATATAGTCGGAAGGGTCGTTCATGTAGAGGTCTAACTCATCGGCCTGCATGTTGTCCACCTCGATGGACTGGTGCCCCTGGTAAGGGTCGACGCCGTAGCCCGGCCAGCGCATCTGCTTCGACTCCAGTATTTCCATGGCTTTCCCCGGCGTGAAGGGCTGCGGGTAAATCATGTCCGGCTGGAAGTCCTTAAGGGTCTTCTCGTAGGCCGCGTACCAGGCGTCGAAGTCGTAGTAGGCGGCGGAGCAGGGTATGCCTACGTACTTGGCCGGGAAATACCCCATGGCGCAGATAATCGGCACCCTATCCGGCATTTTAAGCTGGATGGCGTCGGTTATCCTCTTCTCTCTCTCCTGGCGTATCTGGCGGGCCGTTTTTTCCATTATCTGGCTCTATTCCTCCGTTTTTATTACCGTGTTCATCCGGCAAATGAATGAAACGATACACGAATGCGCAACCAAGAAAGGCGCGGCACTAATATCATATAACAAAACGGGGGGTTGCTGCCAGCCTGCCGGAGGGTGTACGTAGAACTAAAAGTTACTACTTTCGGTTAATCGGGGTCAGCGTTACCTTCGGGTCGGGGAAGCCGGGCCCCATAAAGGCGAAAATCATCGGCAGTGCCATGTCGTTCATACGCTGGAAATCGGTTTTGGGTACTGTCTCCGGCCTGGGGTACGGCCAGTCCATCTGTCGGAAGGCCTGCCCTATCATTATCCCCGAGCCGTGCAACTCGTCGGCATGGGTGATGCAGTAGGCCAGAGCCGCCCCTCCGTCTTCGGAGGGAATGTTCCTTTCGTAGCCGGGCATGGCGGGCATCTTGAAATTCTTGAATTTCTCTAGTAGTTCGGGAGTTGGCGGAGGGACGCTGCGGGGGAAGCCCACGCCCGCCGGGATAAACGTAAAGACGGCAACGCCGCTGTCTTCCACCGGCCCCAGCTCCGAAGCCAGAGACATCATAATGGAGCCGCCAGCGGCTTTGGCCGCGCAGTAGTTGCTCGGTCCCACCGGATGGCAGAAAGCAGTTGCCATATACGTAACCACGCCGTGATGCCTTTCCTGCATACCGGGCACGAAAAGTTGGATTCCGATGAGCGTGCCGCGCGCCGCTATCTCGTACTGCCGGTCCAGCTGATAGATTGTTGACTTTAGTATCGGCGCCCCGAGAGACATCGCCATGGCATTGCTGACCAGGATATCCACCTTCCCGAACGTATCAAAAGCCTTCCCGGCCATGGTCTTCATGGAAGCCTCGTCGGCAACGTCGGTCGTTACGAACAAAGCGCTACCCGGCTCATTCTCGCTGTTGATGAGCTCCTCGGCCGCCCTGCCTGGCTCCGGGGTTACATCGGCGATTACCACTTTAGCCCCCAGCCAGGCCAGGCTTCTGGCCACGCCCAGCCCCACGTTACCCGCTCCGCCGGTAATTACGGCCACCTCCCCGGCCAGGGCATCCCTTTTTAGCTTTGTCTTGTGCATTGCCAGTGGACCAACATCAGGTATATTGTCCATGATAATACCTCCGCTGTGGTCAGACTTGACAAGTATAACAAAAAGCCCGGATTCTAACATCTTTCGGGAAGGAAACAACCGAAAACGCAATCCGGGCCCGGTAAAACCTCGAGTAACTCACGTATATCATGGAGTTCTTCGGAGTGGCGACCTTCCGAAGTGAAATCGGGATGGTGGGCGGTAGAGGACTTGAACCACTGACCTCCGCGATGTCAACGCGGCGCTCTAACCAACTGAGCTAACCGCCCCAGCCGTAATAATTCTACTAGATACCACCCCCAGCGTCAACATAGCTTAAGTTCCAGCCGCTGCGGGTGAAATTTATGTTAATATGTGCTAGAATACGTGGCGAAAATAATAAGCCTGCATGGAGGCGGTAACATGAATGCACTCAAGGGCGTGGCGACCGGGATTCTGAGCTTCATCCTCTTTCTCACCGTATCCCTCTTCGGGTTGGCCTATCTGCTGCACAGCACCGTGCTCAATCCGGACTTCGTGGCCGACCAGGTGGACAATGTCGACGTCTCGGCGGTGATACAGGACGTCATCGACGAGAACGCCGGTATGCTGCCCGACGAGGTGGCCTTCCTGGAAGACCATGTCGGTGAAATCGTCGACGCCCAGGAGCCGTGGCTCAAGGAGCAGCTCCACAACGCCATCTACGCCGGCTACGACTTCATCCTCAGCGAGACAGACGAACTGGAGGTGACCATATCGCTGGCCGGACTCAAGGCCGACCTGCAGGACGACCTCTGGACAATCCTCAACGACCAGCTGTCCGAGGTGCTGCCGCAGCTCCTCGGCCAGGAGCTGCGGCCCTACCTGAACCAGAACTGGGACGAAGTTTACCCCCTGCTCGAGGCCCGGTACCTGCCGGCGGGGGGCATCGGGCTTTCCAAGGACCAGCTGCTGCCCTTCCTGGATAACTACCTGCGCGGCATCGAAGGGAACATCAGCCAGGAAATCAACGACCCGCAGGTGGCCGGCTTCATCAACGACCTGCTCCGGCCCTACTACGACGATTTCTATGGCGAGTTCGCCGCCGAGATACCCGACGAGCTTGCCTTCAGCCGGGCCGACCTGGACGCCGATACCTACGACGCGCTGCTCACCGCCCGGAAGGCCATCGGCTATTTCCAGACGGGCTACTGGGTGGCCATAGTCGTCATGATAGTCCTGGCCGGGGCCATCTTCGCCATCAACCGCGATATCCGCCACACCTGCCGCGCCCTGGGCATAAGCCTCTGCGTCTACGGCGTGCTGGAGCTGGCGGGCGTCATCGTCGCCAAGGCGATGAACCCCACGAAGTTCATCACCGACATGCCGGCCTGGCTTAATCCCATTATCGACGGGCTTTATAGCGACGTGATGGGGATACTGCTGACTTATAGCATCATAATACTGGCGATTGGCATCGTTTTGCTGGTGGTGTCTTTTGTCTACAAGCCGCGGGAGAAGGTTGAGATATAGGGTAGCTAGCCCCGCCTCTTAAGCCACCACCCCACTCCACCTAAAACTATGGCCCCACCGGCGGCCCCCAGCACGCAGTAGATGGCGGCATCGTACCAGAAGCCCTGCGGGAAGAGCATGATGAGGTAGTCCGTGGCCGGGTTGAGCATCCAGAGGTCGTTGGCGAAGCTCAAGAGGTGAAACTGCAGGAACAGCCCGTCGAAGTCTATCAGCGCCGCTATCCCCAGCGCCAGCATCAGAAAGAGCGTCAGGCCGCCCCCGCCGAGCAGGCCCCAGCCCAGGGCCCGGCGCTGCCGCCACCAGAAGAGGCAGCACCCCGCGAAGGCCAGGGCGTAGGCCAGCGTCCCCCAGAGCATCCACCAGACCAGCCGGAAGAGCCCCTTGACGTCCTTGAGGTGGCCGACCTCGCGCTCGTTGAAGAGGGTAAAGGGCTGGCCGTCCTTGACGACGGTGAGGTCGATAAATTCCTCGCCGGATTTGA
>DAOUEH010000108.1:0-1845 GCA_034430635.1 Dehalococcoidales bacterium
GCGGGGGGCCTGGGGGCCTTCGCCACCGGCATGGGCTCCTCGGACGTGGCCGTGGCCTTCGGGCTGGGGCGCACCTGGTTCCGCGTCCCGGAGACCTTCAGGATAGACGTCAGCGGGGCATTTCAAAAGGGCGTCGGGGCTAAAGACCTCATCCTGCACCTTATCGGCCTCATCGGCGCCGACGGGGCCACCTACAAGGCCCTGGAGTTCGGCGGCGACACGGTGGCCAATATGAGCCTGAGCGGGCGCTTCACCGTCGCCAACATGGCCGTGGAGGCCGGGGCCAAGGTGGGGCTCTTCCCCGCCGACGCCGCCACGAAGGAATATCTCAAGTCCGAGGGTCGGGCGCAGGACTACCGCGCGCTGGCCCCGGACAAGGGTGCGGCCTATGAAAAGACCATTAAAATCAAGGCGAATGAGCTTGAGCCGACCGTCTCGCGGCCCCATACGGTGGACAACACCGCTCTGGCTAAAGAGCTAAAAGGCACGAAGGTAGACCAGGTGGTCATCGGCACCTGCACCAACGGGCGGCTGGAAGACCTGGCTACCGCCGCCGCTATCCTCAAAGGCAGGCAGCGCCAGGATTCCGTGCGGCTCATCATCGCCCCGGCCTCGCGGCGGGTGCTGCAGGAGGCCATCGCGCGGGGCTATATCCAGGACTTCATCGCGGCGGGGGGCGTGATATTGCCGCCGGGCTGCGGGCCCTGCCTGGGGCTCCACCAGGGGGCCCTCGGCGACGGCGAGGCCTGCCTCTCCACCGCCAACCGCAACTTCCAGGGGCGCATGGGCAATCCCAGGGGATTTATCTATCTGGGCAGCCCCGCCACGGCGGCGGCCACCGCCCTGACCGGCCAGATTACCGACCCCAGGGAGGTGCTCTGATGCTCAAGGGCAGGGCGCACAAGTTCGGCGACGGCATCTCCACCGACCACATCATCCCCGGAAGGTATGCCCACCTCAGAAGCAACCTGCCGGAGCTGGCGAAGCACGTCCTGGAGGACGCCGACGTGGATTTTGCGAAAAAGGTCAAGCACGGCGATTTCGTCGTCGGGGGTCTGAACTTCGGCCTGGGCTCCTCGCGCGAGCACGCCCCCCTGGTCATCAAGATGGCCGGGGTCAGCGCCGTCCTGGCGAAAAGCGTGGCGCGCATCTTCTTCCGCAACGCCATCAACCTGGGCCTGCCCGTCCTGATTTGCGACACCGATAAAATCAACGACGGCGACGAGCTCGAGGTCGACCTGGCTGGCGGCAGGGTGCGCAACGTCACCACCGGCGACGAGCTTGCCTTCGGCAGGATACCGGCGGTCATGCTCAAGATTCTCAACGAGGGCGGGCTGATTCCCTATATCCAGAAACACGGGGATTTTAAGCTGTAGATATTTAGAGGAAACCTATCCCCCTGGCCCCCTTCCCTTGGGGATTGATGAAGGGAAGGGGGTATAATAGAGAGGGGGTGAAACCCCCTCTCGGACACCCCCGGTTGGGGAGATGGGGAGGAGAAAAGGGGTGGTGAAAACTTAGGGCTAAGCTACGGACGACGAGGGCGGATGGGTGGGAATAGATAACACCGAGAGGGTGGAGGGGCATAAACTACGGGCTAAGCCGCAGATGCCGCGAGGGTGGCCTGGGTGGGAATAGATAACTCAGAAGAGGTGGGGTGGACACTAGCTAGGAAGGGAAACCATTTGGGATACAAAATAACGTTAATCCCCGGCGACGGGGTCGGCCCCGAGATTACCGAGGCCACGCGGCGCGTCCTGGAGGCTACCGGCGTCAGGTTCGACTGGGAGCTGGCCTATGCCGGGGCCGGCGTCATCGAGCGATACGGCACGCCGCTGCCCGATG